>JBHHYG010000469.1:0-2661 GCA_046757445.1 Acidobacteriota bacterium | reverse complement strand
CACCTGGGTCCGATAACCCACGTTAAACCGGGACCAGCCCCTTCATGATTTCTAGTGGCGCTCGGGGCAAAGGCGGCCAACAGCGGATAACATCGTGCTGCTGCCACCCCGTTAGCGCATTCTGGCGGGCAACCGCTGTGCCCCGCCTTGGAGGCCGGATTCTAGGAGGCAACCGTGATGCTACGACGACCGCTCACTTGGATTATCGCCTTCGCTTTCATCTTTCTGGGAAGCGTTGAGCAAGCCCTGACCACCACTGCGAAGAGACAGGAGGCCCGCCGCCGCTGGGAGATGATGGCGCAGATCCGCCGCGACAAGTTCGACTACATTCTCCCTGAGGCGATGCGGGAGAACGGCATCGACATGTGGATCACAGTGATGAAGGAGGGCCTCCACGATCCACTTTACGAAGACCTCGGTCGCGGCTACGTTGGCAGTGTCGGCTACTATATCTTCACCGACCGGGGGGAAGAGCGTGTCGAGCGAGCCGGGTCATCACACCTGGCATGACGACCCTGGAGGATGTTGCTTGGTGGATGCAGGAGCAGCTCCTGGCCCGCGGGCTCGACTCCTCCTTCGGCATGCCGTCCGTCTACATCGCCGGGCCGAGCGGTATCGAGGCTACCTCCACCGACCGCATCATCCAGCGCGGCGACCTCCTGATGATCGATTGGGGTGTGGGGCTGATGAACTTCTACACCGACATGAAGCGCATTGCCTACGTGCTCAAAGCAGGCGAGACGGCTACGCCGCCGGGGATCCAGAACGCCTTTGAGCAGGCCCTCGCGGTGCGCGACGATATCCGACGTAACATCGTCGTCGGCCGCACGGCCGGCGAAACCCTGGAGCTGCTGAACGAAAAGATCGAGCAAGCGGGCTTTGCCATTATGGAAACCTTCAACCGGCCCACCGACACCGCCAAGACCGAGGTCATCATCGGATGCCACTCGGTTGGCAATCTGGGTCATGGGGTCGGCCCATCGATCGCTTGGTTCAACCCGCTGCGCATGCAGTTCACAATCCAGCCCGCCAACCTGTTCTCGATCGAGCTGTTCGCCTACACGACAGCACCTGAATGGGGCGGCGCCAAGGTACGCATTCCCCTCGAAGACGATGCCATCGTCACCGAGCGCGGCGTCGAGTGGCTCTACCCGGTCAACGAGCGGATCCTGTTGATCAAGTAGGGGCTGAGCGAGCTTCCGGTCATCTCACTGCTCCTCCGGCACAAGCCGCTCGAGCTCCTCGGGACCCACGACGAAGGTCGCGTCGTCTGCCAGTCGCTCAAAGTCTCGACGATTCATGGTGACCAGCACGTCAGCTTTCGAGCGCCGGGCACACTCGATGATCTCGGCGTCGTACACGGCCCCCCCGCGAACGCCGTGCCCAGGCAAGCCTCGCAGAAACCTCCAGTAGCGAAGGCAACCGAGCTCGGTCACCTTGGCGTCTGTGCGGAACGTCCCTTCGAGAGCGGCCACGGCGTCGGCAGGGTCGAGGCGATGTGGGGCCGGCAAGCGAGTCATCACCGAGAAGCTCTCGATGAGCACACGGGCCGGCAGAATGACCTCGTGATTGCTCTTGAGTAGCGGCTCCAGCGCCTCGCGTGCTTGCGGGTGGTGCTGGTGCCACGAAAGCAGCGCAGCGATCACTAGGCTGGTGTCGACAGCGGCCCGCACCCTACGAGTCCTCGAAGTCTCGAGCTCTCACCTGCTCCTGCGTTCGCCGAACGGCTTCGCTCGTCAGCGGCTCCGAAGAATCCTCCGCCTCCGCAACGCACACCTGCCCCCTCTTCACGATCCGAACGCGGCGCGGCGCCGGCGCGATCTCCACCAAGCCACCGCGACACCGCAACTCCAACTCCGTGCCAGGTGCCAGCCCGGCGCGCTCGCGGATCACCTTGGGCACAACGATCCGTCCGGCACCGTCAATGGTTGTTCGTATGGCAGTTTTCATGCCACTAAGTATACCATCATCCGTGGCCACCCAAGAAGAAGCCCATCAAGATGGGATGGACACGGCCCGCTGCCGGGCTTTGCCCCGGTTGCCATACTCGAGAGCGCGCAACCCGCAACCGACGCCTACGGCTTCGCAAAGGCTACGCTGGTGAGGGAGCACAATCGCCTGCTTTCGGCGCTGGCCCGAGCGATGGAAGAGGCGACGAGGCTCCGCGACCGGCTCGCCGCCCGCTCTTAGTCCGGTGACATATCCGGGTCCTTGATGGTCCAGCGCACGCTACCCTTGTGGATGAAGTTGCCGTCGTCGTCAGTGGTCATGGCGTTGAAGTCGTACATGAACCTTAGGCTGTGCAGCTGCTTCGCAGCGACGTGTCCATCGCCACCTTGCAGGCCGGAGGAGACGCTACCTCAGGAAGCGCTCGGCCTCGGCGACGCGCTGGCGGTCGATGTCGCCGTTTTGCCAGTAATCGAGGAAGCGTCGATACTCCTGGCGCGCGCGCCCGCTGTCGCCGGCCTTGGCGTGGATCTGGCCGAGCAAGTAGAAGCTCCTGACGTAGGCGATCGGCTCGTCTGCCCGCGCCCCCGAGCTGTCGACGATGCGCTGCAGCCAGCCCGCCGCCTCGGTCTCGTCGCCGCGCGCCGGGGAGGCGGCGGCGCGCACGAACCACATGGGGGCAGGATCGGAGTGACCAGGGCCACCGGCGGGGGA
>JBHHYG010000468.1:0-2663 GCA_046757445.1 Acidobacteriota bacterium | reverse complement strand
CGAGCGCGCCCTTTGCCGCGCCCGCAGCAGCAAACCGTTGAGATATGCGGGCTAACCCGCATGCTCGGCTCTGTTCATTTGCCTTTTCGCACGCTGACGTGCTTAATCGGACTGGTAAGTCCGGCAATGATCTCGAGATCGGAGGGGGACAGGCCGAGATGCTCAGCGAGCAGCTCCACGACGCGCCGGTTCGCCTTTCCCCTCGTTGCCGGGGCCCGAGTTCTCACCTGGTAGGAGCCATCGCTGAGGCGCTTGACGCTGTCGCTCTGGGCGCCGGCATTGACCTTCACCCTGATCCGCATACCCAGAGCCTATCCTCTAGCCCGCATTTCTCAACGGCTCGCGGCTCTTGCTCTCTATGAACGTCTGCACCACAGGAGGCACAAGATGAGCGGTCGCAGAATGCTTGCTCGTATCGTCGGCTCTTCGTTGCTCGTGACCACGACGCTGGTCGGGGTGTGGATGGCACCTCCCGCCTCCGCCCAGGAGCGGGAGGACCGCACGCTGCTACCCCTCTCCGTTATCCAGAAGATCGTCGACGAGGTCTCCGGCGATCGCGCCATGCACCATCTTCTGGAGCTGGCGCCGTACCCGCGCGATCGCAAGACCGACGAGTACGAGGGCACCTTCTCCGAGAGCGCCTACCTGAAGAGGAAGCTCGAGAGCTTCGGCATTGCCGCCGACATCGAGGTCTTCGACAATCCTGGCCGCACCATCTGGGACGGTGAGCGGGGCGAGCTGTGGATGGTCGAGCCCGAGCGGCGCAAACTGCTCGATTACCACGACCTCCCCACCATGCTCGCATCCAACAGTGGCAGCGGTGACTGGACCGGGGAGCTGGTGGATGTCGGTTGGGGCGGCGGGGAGGACGACTATGCCGGCCTCGATCTGAGGGGCAAGATCGTTCTCGGTCAGGCGCCGCCGAGTCTGCTGCAGCGCAACGCGGTGTTCCGGGGTGGCGCCGCCGGGGTGATCTCCGACTTCTCGCTGCGTCCCGACCTCTACCCGCAGCAGACGCTCTGGCAAGGGATCGGTGCCGCCGGCCCGGAAGGGCAGCCTGCCGGCTTCGGTTTCAAGGTCACGCCGCTGATCGCGCGACAGCTGCGGCGTCGGCTGGCGCGGGGCGAGCATATCGTGCTGCGCGCCGTGGTCGAGAGCCGCCGCTTTCCCAGCCGCATGGAAGTCATCCACGCTCGCATTCCCGGTGACGGCAGCTCCGAGCAAGAGATCATCCTGTCGGCACACGTCTTCGAGGGCTACGCCAAGCAGGGAGCCAACGACGACGGCTCCGGCTCGGCGGCGATGCTGGAGATCGCCCGCGCGCTCCATCGGCTCATCGAGGATGGCAAGGTCGCGCCACCGCGACGGGCGATCAACTTCCTGTGGGTGCCGGAGATCTCCGGCACTCGAGCCTGGCTGCAGCGTCACCCCGAGCAGGCCGTACATCTCATCGCCGATATCAACATGGACATGGTCGGCGAGTCGCTGCAGCTCAACAACTCCTTCTTCACCCTACACCGGACACCCGACTCGGTGCCCTCGTTTTTGAACGACGTCATCGCCTCGATGATCGAGTTCGTCGGCAACACCAACCGCGAGCGTGTGCGGTACCGTTCCCGTGGCTACCGGATGTCGTACCCGATCGTTTCGCCCAACGGCACCCGGGATCCCTTCTACTACGTCATCGACAAGCACTACGGAGCCTCCGACCACGTCGTCTACATCAACAGCGGTATCCCGGCGATCATCATGGTCGCCTGGCCGGACATGTTCTATCACTCGTCGATGGACACGCCCGACAAGGCCGACCCGACGCAGTTGAAGCGGGCCGGCGTCATCGCCACCGCCGGTGCTGTGATCCTCGCAGGCGCGGATGAGACGATGGGCCTGCGCATCGCCGGCGAGGTGCTCGGCCGTGGCGATGCTCGCATCGGCGAGGCACTCGAGAAGGCGCAGTCGTATCTGGCGGATGCCGGCACCGAGTCCGACTTCATCTCCGCCGCCGGCACGCCGATGGAAACGGCGCTGGCGCGCGCTTATAAAGAGGCAAGAGTTACCCTCGTGCACGCGGTCGACGTCGAGATGAAAGCGCTGCGCTCGACCGGCGTCTTTTTCGGCGACAGCGCCGATCGTACCATCGTCGACCCTCGTCTCGATGCCTTGGCGGAGCGGCTACAGGGGCGTCAGCAGGCAGGCTTCGAACAACTGCGGGCCTTCTACGGCTTGCTCGCCGATGCCGCCGGCGTCGCCGTGATCGAGCCGCAGCCGACAGAGCTGGAACAGCAGGCCGCCCGTCGGGTACCGGCGCTGGCGAGCGGCAGCTCGGGAGGATTCGGCTTCGGGCGGGCCATCTCGCAGATGAGTCCCGAGCAGCGTCGCGCCTTGCGGAACATCCCGGCTCGTATGTCGTCCGAGCTGCGCGCCTTCATCGACGGCGAGCGCAGCGTGCTGGAGATCCGCGATGCCATCAGCGGTGAGTTCGAGCCGGTGCCGCTGCAAGACGTGGTTTCCTACCTCGACGCCTTAGAAGCCGTGCATATGATCCAGTATCGTTAGCTCCCATCTCTTATCGCCCTCCCGCTGCGGGCTAGCCGAGCACTTCGAGGAACTCAGCTACAACCGCCAACTGCCCTTCGTCATCACTGATCAGCTCGATCGGATCG
>JBHHYG010000467.1:0-2667 GCA_046757445.1 Acidobacteriota bacterium | reverse complement strand
CGCGGCGCGACCTCGCCGATGTGGCTCATTGGGTGGGTGCTCACTCGGTCGATGACGTCGCGCAAGCAGGCGAACGGATCGACCTGGTGCGCCTTACAGGTCTGCACCAGCGTCAGCAGCACCATCGTGCGGCGGATGGCGGCCTCCGAGTTGATGAACAGCCAGTTCTTTCTCCCGAGACAGAGCGGCCTGAGCGCTCTCTCCGCGGCGTTGTTGTCGATCGCCAGGCTGCCGTCCTCGGTGTAGCGGCACCGAGCATCCCATTGCCGTAGCGTGTGCCCGATCGCGTCCCCGAGCGGGCTCTTCGGTGGAGTGCTCACCACGATCTCGCTCAGATAATCCCCGATCCTCTGGAGAATCGGCCGTGCCCGCTCTTGGCGCAATTGTCGACACGCGTCATCGTCGAGCCCCTTCTTCTTCGCGCTGCGCTCGATCCCGTAGCGCGGGAAGATCCTCTCGAGCCGGTACAGCGGCAGATGATCGGCGTATTTGCTGGTGATCACGTGGGCCAGCAGCTCCAGTCCGGGGCGGCCTTTGTCGATCGGTCGGCCCGGCAGGGCCGCCTGCACCACCCCGCTCTCGGACCGCAGGTTCTCCGGCAGGCGCCGCCGACCGCCACGCCGGTGCCGCCATCGATACAGCGTGTTACGAGAAATCCCCTGGCTCTCCGCTTCGCTGCCATTTCTCCAGCAGCCCTCGTATCTCTTCCTCGCCCCACGACCGTCGCCTCCGTCTCGCCATCGCTCACCTCCGCGACCGCGAGTCTGGCGGCGCGCCGCCGTTCACGAAAGGGTGTGATCGCCCGGAGGCTTACTTTCAATGACACGTCCCGCCTGGACGTGATCGCTCCTCCGCGCGCGATGTTCGCAGCCCAAGACGATGTTTCCGCAAGCCGCTAGGCGCCATTTTGTAACGTCCCCTCATGTCCGCTCTCACTCAAGTCGGAATACCTCGACGATTTGTTGGCAAAGCGGATGAAGGCAACAGTGTCATAGGCCCCATGGCACAGAACGACCGCCGAGAGCGAATGTCCACTGATCACATAGAGGAGACCGAACAGGACCGACATTTGTGTAACAAGCAGTGCGGCGCGATGCCCCTGATAGAGGTGAACGACCCCGGCACCCGCCGGCCAACGCCACAGCACACACCGCCGCTGCCAGTGGCGGAAGCGCGCCGGACAAAAGTGCCTCCAGGGATTGGAGCACTACGCCCCGAAACACCAACTCTTCCAAAAACCCACCCGATACCCATGCTACGACGATACCGCCGGCGAGTTTCGCGCGCGAGTCCTGCAGCGCACGGAAGGTTTCGAGGTTCGGTTTCTCAGCTCGAACCCTTATTGCGGCCTGGTCTTCTTGTAGTGGTAGTGTTGACACTCACAAAAGGGATACCGATCAACAGGCGAAGAAGCCAAAGCCAGCTCAGGGTCTAACGCGGACGCGCGGAATACCTCCCGATGACGCCGAACGGATATGGCGGTCACCCGCGCCGAGCAACGGTTATATACCACGAGGTGGTTCAGCCGGAGAAGCGAAGGCCGCCAAGGCCGGCGGTGAACCACGACGGTTGCGCGGTGGCGGGTGCAGCGCCTTGTTGGGCGGCTTGACGCAAGGAAGTCAAACCCGTACAGTATCACTGTACGTATTACGCCATGGCCAGGGAAACTACATACACTCACGCGCGAGCGAACCTCGCCTCGCTCTGCGACGACGTTGCCAAGACTCGAGAGGCTGTCATCATTCACCGCCGCGGTGCTCGAGATGTAGCACTCGTGGGCGCCGATGAGCTCGCGAGTCTCATGGAAACGGCCCACCTGCTTCGCTCCCCGAAAAACGCAAGAAGGTTGCTCGCCGCCCTACAGCGTGCGCGGGGTAAGCGGCTGAAGCCCCACACAGTCGATAGGCTGCGACGAGACTTCGGCCTTGCCAAAGAAGCCTGAGCGCCTTGCGATTTTCCACCCGGAGTTTCGTCAGGACCTTCGGTTCTGGGTCGAAACAAACCGGCGCGTAGCCCTCCGGATTCTCGACCTGGTTGAAGCGGTCATGCGGGATCCGTTCCAAGGAATCGGTAAACCTGAACCGCTGCGGTACGTCCTCGCGGGGGCCTGGTCTCGCCGGATCAGTGAGGAACATCGGCTGGTCTACGCGGTGAGTGCCGGCCGTGTTGATTTCCTTCAGGCCCGATACCACTACTGATTCTTCCCGCCCAACGATTGATTAGGTGGCCCCTCTACTCCTTCACCGCTGCGATCGTTAGCTGGGCGCTGGTCCTCTGCACGATGTCCACCTTGGAGAAGCCTGCCTCTCTGAGCAAGCGTACGTATTCAAGTGACGGCAATCCGTCATCGCCAATGGCTGCACGCCCCGATGCAACGGGCAGCTCATAACCGAAGCGTTCGCGTACCAGCCTCCAGAATGTAAGCCATGCATCTCCCGATGGATTCTGGACGCCTGCCACCACCCACCGGGCGCTTGCCTGGGCGGCCACCGGCCACGCGGCGGCGAGCGCTCCATGCAGCGCGATGGCGGTCAGCACATCGACGAATGGGCCCTTCTCAATGCGCAAATCCTCAATCAGATCAAAGCAATCGACCTCTGCCCGCCGGCCGACTCCCTCGGGCAGGTACCATCCCGGCGGCGGGGCAGGAAAGCGGCGGCGGCGCCG
>JBHHYG010000466.1:0-2674 GCA_046757445.1 Acidobacteriota bacterium | reverse complement strand
GTCAGCCAGGTCGTCATCTGCTGCCGGGTGAGCGCCACGAAGCGGCGCGACACTGCGCTCTTCGAGGTGCTCCGGGACTCCACCTCGGCGAGCGGCTCGAGGCTGCGCGCGTACTTGCGGGTCGAGACCCCGGACGCGACCGCCTCGAGCGTGTGCTCGTCCAGCGGGTCCCGCTCTGCGGCGAAGGCGAAGCTCGGCAGCTCGAGCTCGCCTGCCTCGCCTCGGGCGCGCAGCCGCCGGATCGCGATGCGCCGGCCCCCGAGCGTGACCTCGGAGCGCGTGCTGCCCGATCGGCTCCCTCGACGCTCCGGGTCGTGCTTGCCCTTCGGGCCGCACAGGACCTCGCGGTCCTGCTCCATCAGCGTCTCGAGCACCTGCCGGCCGACCCCGACGAACAGGTCGAACAGGGCGCCCTTGGCATCGGTCAGCGCCCCCAGGACCGGGAGCGGGAGTTGGACCGAGACGGTCTTCGCCGCCTCGACGACTTGGAGATGGGCGGACGGACTGGCATGCTTGGCCATGGTGGCTCCTTCTTGGTGTGGTAACCCCGTCCGTACCACACGGACGGCGAAGGAGCCGCCGCCCTCATCCTCTCAGCTCGTCAAGTCCAACAGCCTCCGGGAGTGCGCCCTGAAACCGGGGAGGATCGCGTATGTCGTGACGTAACCTAACTTGGTGTGCTCGTCGTCGCCGGCCGGTGAAAGTCCGGTCCGGGTAATCGCCAGGGAGCCCGGTAGCAGGCTGGCGGCTCGATCTGGAGACGGGTCGGGTCGAAGCCCAGCGTCGAAAGCCCTGATGGGGGAGCAACCATGCGGTCCGCAGCATCAAGCGAAGTCTGCCGCGCCGTGAATGTGCCCGCCTTCGGGTGGGAAAAGGGAGAGCCGAGCTCCGTCCCTCAGAGCGAAGGCCACGGAAGGGGTGAAGGTCCTGGAAACGCAGCCCCGAAGAACTCCTCGGCGTAGGGGGCGTGGAACGTATGGAAGGTGACGGCGGGAACTGGGGAGGCCCTCCCCGGTCCGGTGCGCTGCGTTTGCACCGGAGACAGACGCCATCCTATAACCGGTGAAGAGCTGGGAAGTGGGTGGTGGACCGGGAGGGCGTCGGATGCGGCCGTAGTACCGTTCGATCCGCGCGGACAACATAACCCGCGGGTAGGGAAGGGCCGCGACTTTGTTGAACGCGTTCTGAGCAGGGAAGGGCTGGCGAGTGCCGGGAACGGCTAGGACCGCTAGTACTGGAAACAGGGTCCGAGATCTGCAACGGACGCTTTACCGTGCGGCCAAGGTGGACCGCAAGCGACGCTTTCACGCGCTCTACGACAAGATCGAACGCAGAGATGTCCTAGAGAGGGCGTGGTTCCAGGTGCGATCCAACCGGGGCGCACCTGGCATTGACCGGATCGCTTTCGCCGATGTCGAGCAAGAAGGTGTAGACCGATGGCTCGATGAATTGGCCTCGGACCTGAAGGCGCATCGGTGGCGACCGTTGCCGGCGCGGCGGGTTTGGATTCCCAAGCCCGGTGGTGTCGAGCAGCGACCGCTCTCGATCCCGACGATTCGGGACCGAGTCGTGCAGGCGGCAGCCAAGATCGTTCTCGAGCCCGTGTTCGAGGCGGACATGGCGCCGAACAGCTTTGGGTTTCGCCCAAAGCGAACTGCACATGATGCCCTTCAGGTGCTCACTGACGAGTCTTGGCGGGGTCGACGGTGGGTGGTCGAAACGGATATCGCCTCTTGCTTTGAGGCGATTCCGCACGATCGATTGATGAGACTCATTGAGGACCGGGTTTCGGATCGGAACGTGCTCAAGCTGCTGCGAGTCATGCTGCGAGCTGGCGTCATGGAACACGGAACGGTTCGTCACTCGGTTGCTGGCACCCCTCAGGGTGGAGTTATCTCTCCACTGATGTGCAACGTCTATCTGAACCCTCTGGATCAGATCTGGGCGCAGCATCATCAAGACGGGGTCCTTGTCCGTTATGCAGACGATCTAGTAGTGATGTGCAGCAGCCGCCGCTCCGCCGAGTATGCCCTTCGGACGCTACGGCGCCTGTTGGGCGATCTTGGCCTGGAACTTCGCGAGGACAAGACTCGTATCGTGCACCTTGGGGTGGGCGAGAAGGGGTTTGACTTCCTCGGGTTCCACCTGAAGTGGATAGCCGGACGCCGACAATACTCACACCTGGAGTACCTGGCTCGATGGCCATCACGCAAGGCAACACGGCGGGCTCGCGACCGTATCCGGGATCTGACCGGCCGGTCTCGGCTCCCAGTGAAGGTAGATTGCATCGTGGCTGACGTGAATCGATTCCTTCGCGGCTGGACCGGGTATTTCCGCTACGGAAACTCGGCCGTCGCGTTCGATAAGATCCACGCTTACGCAAAGATGCGGCTCGCTCTGTTCGTGTCCAAGCGACACGACCGATCGAGGAGCTTTGGTTGGTCGATGCTCTATGGCTCGCCCAACTTGCTCGGACTGCTCAGCCTGAATGGAATCGTCGTTGCCCCAAGGCCCAACCGGTCTTGGCGCGAAAAGCCGCATGTCGCACGGTGAATCAACAGGGATGAGCCGTGTGCGGGAGAACCGCACGCACGGTTCTTCGGGCGGGTGCTGGAAACGGGCACATTGGTGCACCGCGCCAGCACCCGACCCAACCATCCCCCGCTGCCGCGCT
>JBHHYG010000465.1:0-2692 GCA_046757445.1 Acidobacteriota bacterium | reverse complement strand
AGGCGCAGCCCGGCCCTTTGTTCCTCATGGAGAAGATGCCGGCCGGGTTCAGTCCTGAAACCGGCGACTGGCGCTACACCATGATCATGCCCAACGGCAGCGTCTTCGGTGCGACAAAGGGCAGGAATGCCGACAAAGTGCAGTTCTGCGCAGATTGCCACGGCGCCTCCGACAATGACTCCATGTTCTTCCTGCCCACAGAATATCGGTGACTTCGGAGAACGGTCGAGAGGTCGCAAGATTGGGGCGAGGCGAAGCTTGACGAGCTTGCTTCGCCCCCCTCTTCCGTATGCACAACCTTCCAGCCAGCGGTAAACCCCCTGACCGCGCGAGGAGCGGATTGTAAATGCACCATTTCGCATCGTCTTGGCTGATACCTGTGGTATGCGCTTCAGTCTCTCTCTTCGTTATCGGCGCGAGCGGATCCGCCCTCGCCGAGCCGTTTTTCGAAGGGTATGTCGGGAAATTCGTCGTCGCCAGCCCGCCTGAGCAAGCTCCGGACATCCCCTTCCCCGATGTTGACGGCGTGGAACATAGGTTGTCGGACTACGGCGGCCGGGTGGTGCTGTTGAACTTCTGGGCTACCTGGTGCCCTGCCTGCGTAATGGAGCTGCCGGCGCTTGAACGGTTGCAACGAAAGCTTGGCGGCGACGGCTTCACCGTTCTTGCCATGTCTCAGGATGCCACCGCCCCACCGGCCGTGAGCAGCTTCCTACGGTCGCGTGGCCTAAACACCCTGCCGGTCTTTTTCGACGACCAGCGGCGGCTCGGCGTCGCCCTCGATCAGCACATGCTGCCAACCTCTATTCTGCTGGACGCCAAGGGCCGCGAGGTGGGACGTCTCGTCGGCCCGGCTGAATGGGACTCCCGCGAGGCGGTGGCGTTGATCCGGTCCTTCATGCGCCGGAACGAATATGACTCGACGCGGGCGCAGCCGCGATCACCAAATACGGCGGTTAGCGCTCGAAGGCTGCAACACGCGGAGGCAACCAGTGCGCACGACGCTGGTCATTAGCGACAGGAATGTCCGTCCACAAAATGCCGGCGAAGGGAGGTTTTTGGAGATGTTTCTGACTGAAGGGCAGACAAAGGAGTTCAAGGACAGGGGCTTCATTGTATTGAAGGACTTCTTCGACAAGGTGGTGATGAGGAAGATTTCCGAATGGCTGGACGAGCTGCAGCATAAACATCCCCAACCGAACGAGGAAGCGAAGTACTACGAGAAGAGCACGATCACCGGCGAGAATATCCTCGTGCGGATCGAGAACGTACTGGGTGACCACAACCCCGGAATAACTGCACTTCTTCTCTCACCCAGGACTATCGATTGCCTGACCCAGCTTTTCGGTGAGCCACCGGTGCTCTTCAAGGAGAAGGTCAACTACAAGCTTCCCGGCTGCCGTCCCGACAAGCTGCATCAGGATCAGGCTGCGGGCTGGAAGGCGTATAGCGATTTCTTCATCACGATGGGCATCGTGGTGGACGAGAACAGAAGGGACAACGCGGCCTTAAGTTTCATGAAGTCGGGAAACTACGAACGGAAGCTTATGACAGAGGAGTGGCAGACCTTGTCGGACGACGATCCCCCGTACACTCCCGAAGAGGAATATATGCTGCTCGAAGCCGATCCCGGCGACGTCATCTTCTTCGATTCCTACGTGCCTCACGGTTCTCCGGCCAACACCAGCGACAGGAGCCGGCGGAACATCTTTCTGACCTTCAACAAGCAGTCCGATGGAGACATGAGGGCGAAGTATTACAAAGAAAAATGGGCAAGTTATGCACCGAACACGGTGGATATCGCTCGCTCAGAAGAAACCTATCGCGTGTGATGGCTCTGACCTCTGAAAGTCTGTTTGAGAAGCTCATGCGAGGTGCCGCAGCCAGCCTGGTAGACCGATGCCCATCACCCATCATCGATCTCACAAGGAGCAATCCGTATGCCTCTGGAGCGCCGAGGAGCGCGGGCCAAAAGTGTTCCCACCGCCGACGGACGCGATCAACAGTTGCACAACCACTGACAACGAGACTTTTATGGCAACCGTAAAGTACGTCGAAGAAGCCGACGCGACCGACGACATCAGGAAAGTCTACGCCGACATCAAAGAGTGGTTCGGGTTGCCCTCCGTGCCCAACCTTTTCAAGATCATGGCCAACCACCCGGCCTATCTCGAGGCTACCTGGGTGCGGCTCCGGGTGATCCTGGGTCCCGGCAAGCTTGACCGTAAGACGAAGGAGGTGATCGCCCTAGCCGTCTCGGCGACGAACAATTGCCACTATTGCATCGACGCTCACACGGCTGCTCTCAGGAATTTTGGATTTGGAGACGCTGAAATCACGGAACTTATGGCGGTTGTCGACCTTTTCAACGGCTTTAACGCCTTCCTCAATGGGCTCATGGTCGAGTCCGATCTCAAGCCCTGACCCTAGAGATGCTCGACCAGACAAGCGGGCACTTCAGATACTGGCAATCCGCCGAATCCCGGTTAGCAAGTGCAAGGTTGTTAGCATCATGTGACGACTCGAATCTTCCTGCATTGCCCGGCGTAGTTGTCGGCTTTCGTGTGTCACACGAAGGCAGGCGGACCCTGGATGCCAAGCACGTCGATCATTGTCTTCGCAATCGAGCAAGAAAGGGCATGATTTATGGCCAAAATTGAAAGCCTTCACGGAACGACACCGGCCGAGATCT
>JBHHYG010000464.1:0-2696 GCA_046757445.1 Acidobacteriota bacterium | reverse complement strand
CACCGCGCCTGAGGTCGAGCTTCGACTTCGCTTTGTGCTCCAACGGTTTTACGACGTGGGGTACGAACTATACGGTGTGCGACTGAATGCAGAGAATTTCCGAATAGTACGCAGTATGATTGTGAATGCTTTTGCCACTGGTTCTTGGATTGGTTTGAATCAGGGAGCTCTCCAGTACTTCTTGAATCCGGTGCAATACATGATTGATATAGGAGCGTTTCCTAGAACTGGGTATACCGTGGGGCAGTACAATTCTTTGATACGGCAGTTTGGATGGCGAGATGACTGGAACAGCATCTATTTTATCCTTGCGCATGAAGCCGGACACAATCTTATGCGTCACCGCGATGAAACTGTATGGAATGTAGTTTTGGAAAACTACGGGGAGTACAGCGAGGCTGTTGTTAACTATCGGAAAGATGTAGCCCGTGGCAGGGGCGGGGGTGTCAAGCGTTATCTGGGGAAGAGTTTGACGAATATTCTTGAGGGCTTTGCGGCAGGGGACAAATCAAGAGGAAGAGAATCAGAAGCAGATGCAGTCGCAACCCTTCTCTTGAAGAGGGCAGGCTTCGATCCGGCGATAGCTGTTATAGCCAGTCAAAGGATGGCAAGGTTAGTCGCTCCTGCTCCGGCAGGGGGGTGGCAGAATGTAATGACCAAAGCCTTGTGCTCTACCCATCCCGATTGGATGCAGCGAATTGCAGGGACTCAGCAAACGCTAAACTGCGTGCAATGGTCCGACAATCTCTGTGAAAACCATATTGCATATCCCGTCGAACAGATGCTTGAGGAATTGAGCAATGGAATGGATGAACTCGACGTGTATCATAAACAGACTGTTGAGATTTCTAGCCGAGATTCACGCGCATCGGATGGCCGTTTTGAAGTCACAATTGGGGTTAAACCGAAAGACGCTGACTTGTTTGTAGATGGTAACAAGGTTCGCCCAGGTAAATTGGATCTCGCTGTAGGACGCCATGACTTGTTAGCTTCTAAGGAAGGCTTCAAACCATTTGAGGGTGTGATAGTCGTCTTTCCCGACATCCACCCGAAGATCAAAATCAAACTGAAAAGAAAGAAGAAGTAGGAAGAACCCGACCGTTCGTCTCCCGCAGAGGGCGCAGAGGCTAGATGGGGGGTTTTATCTTGCCGCCGAAGCGCTGCGCCAGCTTGCGTATTCCGGTGAAGTCGATCACTGATTCCGGGATTGCGATCGGCGATTCCGGAACGAAGCGATCAGCGATTCCGGAGTATTCGATCATCCATCGGAGCGCAGCGACGTTCACGCCCGTGTTGTGGTTCTCGTCCTCCTCTTCTTGTCGAGTGGCGATGATAGTTCAACCCGGTTGTTGCAGCAGGGCCTGCGTGGCCCTGTGAGCAGCGATCTCGATCTCGGATGCCCCGCAGCACCCGGGTTTTCAGTGCCGTGAGACCTCATGTCCGTGCCTTGCGACGGGTCTTGGGCGGCGCGTCGGTCTGACGCAGGGAAGGTCCCTTGAGCTCGATCCGGTGGGCTCGGTGCAGCAGCCGGTCGCAGAGGGCATCGGCCTGGTTGGGGTCGCCGATGACGCCGTGCCAGTCCTTGACGGGTAACTGACTGGCGATGAGCGTCGAGGTCCGTTCCGAACGGTCTTCGATCACCTCCATGAGGTCGCGCCGTTCGCTGTCCTTGAGGGGGGCGAGCAACCAGTCGTCGATGGCCAGCAGGTCGAGCTTGGCGAGTCGGGCGAGGAGGCGACTGTAGGAGCCATCGCCGCGGCTGATGGCCAGGTCGTGGAGCAACCGCGGCATGCGGGTGTAGGTGCCGGTGAACCCCTGGCGACAGGCGGCCTCCACGAAGGCGCAGGAGAGGAACGACTTGCCGATGCCGGTGGGGCCGGTGACGATCAGGTTGTGGTGTTCGGTGATCCAGGTGCCGGTGCCCAGACTGAGCACCACCTGTCGGTTGAGACGGCGCGGGGCCTTGAAGTCGACGTTCTCGAGGCTGGCGGCATGACGGAGCTTGGCGGCGCGCAGGCGCCGGGTCAGCTTGCGCTGTTCGCGGGCCGTCCACTCGGCGTCGACCAGCAGTCCGACCCGTTCCTCGAAGCTCAGTTCGGCGGCCTGGCTGGCGCCGAGCTGCTGGTGGAACGCCTCGGCCATGGCGGCCATCTTCATGCTGTGCATCTTGTCGAGGGTGGCTTGGTTGAGCATGCGTCCTCCTGTGCGGCGCTGTAGTAGGCGGCGCCACGGATGTTGTGGTGAGTGGGGGTCGGCGGGGGGGTGGGGTCGGTGTCCTCCAGGGGCACGCGGTCGAGTCCCGCCTTGAGGATGTTCTTGACGTTCTGATACGAGTAGGCCTGCAGCACAGCGGCCCGGCGACAGGCCGCCTCGAGACGCTCCGCCCCGTGGCCTCGTCCGAGCCGGATGATCCCGAGACAGGCTCGATAGCCCTGCTCGGGATGGCGCTTGCGGTGCAGGATCTCGGCCACCAGGTGACCGGTCGCCGGGCCGGTCTTCTCCGCCCAGCGGATCAGGCGGGACGGGGTCCACTCGGCATGGGCCCGATGGGAGCGGGGCATGTGGTCCGGCTGGGTCGAGACCCGGCCCCGGCCGGCCAGGCGGCGATGACTGGCGATGCGCCGGTGCTTGAAGAACACCTCGACCGTGGTGGCGGTGAGACGTGCCTCGACTTTCTCGTGGATGAGCTGGTAGGG
>JBHHYG010000463.1:0-2696 GCA_046757445.1 Acidobacteriota bacterium | reverse complement strand
GATGCACTGTCGGTGCACGACCAGGGGCTCTCTGGCGCACCAGATCCACGGGTCGCCGAAGTCTGCACCGCTGAGGAACGGGTGCTCATGTCGTTGGACCTCGACTTCGCCGACATTCGGACGTACCCACCGTCGGGAAGCGCGGGAATCATTGTATTCCGCCTGAGGAGTCAGGATGCGGTAACACTCCGTCGAGTTGTCGACCGTCTGCTGGTCCTGCTCCCCGATGAGTCCCCGGCCGGGAGGCTCTGCGTCGTGGAAGAAGACAAGGTGAGGATTCGTGAGTAATCGTGGGGCGCTGGCGAACAAGCTGATGCAGACGGACGGCCGCTTCGCGGCCGCCGCTGATCGGCGAGGCGTTAGCCTGGATTATGCATGCTGATGATGGTGGGAACGGAGTCCCGGCATGGCGAAAGACCTGGCCCTCGAATCCCTCGACGTCGGGGGGCATCCGCTGATCGAGCCGTTCTTCGAACGCCTGAAGCTCCGGGCGTTCTTCGAGGAGGCCCTGGGCAAGCCTGACGCCCGGCTCAAGATCCCACACGCCGACGTGGTCTTGCTGCTGATCCGCAACATCGCGCTCTCGCGACATCCACTCTACCGGATGCCGGAGTGGTTGAGACGCTTCGATCCCGATCAGTTGGGGCTCGATGCAAAGCAGCAGGAATCCGTCAATGACGACCGGCTTGGTCGCACGCTCGACAAGCTCTTCGAGGCCGACCGGCAGACGCTCATGACGCGGCTGGTCGTCCACGTGGTCCGATCGTATGACCTCGACCTTCGTCAGCTTCACAACGACAGTACGAGCCTCACGTTCTGCGTCGAGTACCGCAAACGCCGGGCTCGGCCAGACGGTCGACCACGTCTGGGCATCGTCCACGGGCACAACAAGGACCACCGCCCCGACCTGAAGCAACTGGTGTGGACGTTGACGATCACCCGTGACGGTGGAGTCCCCGTGCACTACAACGTGGATGACGGCAACGTCACCGACGACCAGACGCACATCCGCACCTGGGAAATCCTGCGCCAGGTGGTGGGCCACTCCAACTTCATGTACGTCGCGGATTGCAAGTTGTGCACCCGGAAGAACATGAGGCACATCCGCAGCCGGGGCGGCCACTTCATCACGGTCCTGCCGCGCACGCGGAAGGAGGACGCTCAATTCAAGCAGTGGGTCCTCACGCACGATGTGCCCTGGGAAGTGATCTGGGAACGGCCGAACCTCCGCCGGAAGTGCGATCCGCCGGACGTCTTCGAGGCGGTGGAAGCGCCCGAGCCGACGGAAGAGGGCTACCGGATCGTCTGGTACCGCAGCTCGCAGAAACTGAAACGAGATGCCCAGACCCGGGACTCGCTCATCCAGGATGCCCTCCATCGGCTCCACCAGTTGCGTGACCGGGCCGGCCGCCGGCAGTTGAAGACGCACCAGCAGGTCAAGGCCGCCGCGAGGGTTGTGCCGCTGAACTTCAAGCTGCCCGAGCGGATCCTCGACTATCGATTTCGACTCGATGACGTACTACTTTCCATGTCACTCGGCAGAGCCGGAGCCTTCCAGGGCTGCGCGCCCAGAGAAGGGCGGGGGCGTTCAGAGTCAAGACCTCGAACGTACGGCTGAGTCGCTGAGAAAGTACGAGGGATCCTACCACTCGGATGCGATCCGATCGGACCTGGTCGTCGCCATCTCGCAGGGAAGGTTTTCGTTCACAGCGTCCGGGAGGCTGCAGGGGACTTTTGGGTTGGCGATGATCGGCGAGCACCGTTTTGAAGCCAAGGATGCGCCTGAGAAGGTTGTGCTCGAGTTCACCGCCGAAGGAGACAGAGCAACCAGCGTCACGGTGACTGTGTCTGGCCAGGGCCCTTTGCCGCTTCTGGCTGGCTGGTGGGTCGGTCAGGCGCTCGAACTGGGACTTGCCGGTGCGGTGCTCGGAGCAGCCGCCAACGGAGTGCCGTTGAGGCGCATCTGGGCCATGGTGACGATTGCCGTTGTCGCGTGTGTCGCCGTAACCATTGTTCTGCAGTCCCTTGGCCTGGCTCCGGCCATGAAGGCGGTATGATGAGCACGCACGTCAGCCTAACAACGGCATGCAGCGGACGGCGCTCCGCGCCGCCGCTGATGCCGAGCGTTAGGCTGCCAGAAACAGACGACGGCGCTTTTTGGGGGTACAATTGACGCATGACGTTCGACGAACTTCAAGCCGAGGCGCTGAAGCTTGACCCGAAGGCCAGGGCGCGCCTGGCCGGCTCGCTACTTGAGAGCCTTGAAGCACTCTCCGAGCGAGAGAGTGCACTGCAGTGGGCCGAGGAGGCCGAACGACGGAACGCCGACCTGACGGCCCACCCCGAATCCGGTCGGCCTGCTGCGGATGTGCTACGTAGCGCACGAGCTCGCCGCACGTGAGTCTCGAGGTCACTTTCCATCGCCTTGCCGAGCTTGAGCTCTGCGAGGCGGCGCAGTACTACGATGCTGAGAGCCCTGGTCTTGGAGCCGCCCTTATCGACGAAGTAGAGCGGTGCACCGCGGCCATCGTCGAGCATCCCGAGGTGGGTACGTACGTCCGCGGTTCAATACGGCGCCGTCTCGTTCACCGTTTTCCCTATGGCATCCTTTACACCCACACATCCACGGATGTTCGGATTCTTGCCATAATGAACCTCAAGCGACGACCTGCCTACTGGGTCGGTCGCACATGACT
>JBHHYG010000462.1:0-2701 GCA_046757445.1 Acidobacteriota bacterium | reverse complement strand
GGCGCCCCCCGCCCGGCTTTCCCGCGGCCTGCCCTGGGCTTCGGCCCCGAGACCGGAACCCCGGAGAAGGCCGTACGGGTCCGGCCAACCCATGTCGTGCGGGCCTGGCGGCGCAGGCCGACATCCTCGGCTGGTCAGGGTCAGCTCTCTTGCCGTGAAGCCTCGGCTGCCCGTGCTGCCGCCCACCCCCAGGGTGTGAGCTCGGCGATGCGGCTCGCCGGCGTGGTCGAGATCCGTGACAGGGCGTCCTCGATGTACGTCAAGGGGTCGACTCCGTTCTCCTTGCAGGAGAGCACCAGCGAGTACAGCCGACAGGCCACCTCGCCGCCCCTGGGGCTCGCGAACACCATCCAGTTGGCCCGTCCGACCACGATGTGGCGCAGTTCGCGCTCGCTGTCGTTGTTCGAGAGGGGGATCCGGGGGTCGGAGAGGAAGACCTCGAGCGGCTCGCGCTGATTCTCGAGGTATCCCAGCGCCTTGCCCAGCTGTCCCCGGGGTAGCGTCGCCTTGTGCTGGGCGAGGCTGTTCGCCGTCTCGTAGAGCTTGCGGACGACCACGGCAGAGCGCCGTGCGCGGATCGCTGCTCGCAGTTCTCGACGTGCAGCAAGGTCGAGACCCAGCCGGTCGGCACGTTCGTTCACCGCGCGCTCGATCCAGAAGAGCCGATTGATCGGCGCGAGACACAGTCCCGCCGCGCGCGTCCCCACGTCGAAGGCCTTCCGGAAGTATCTCCGGGCATGCGCCCAGCAGCCGGCGCGCACGATCCCGTTCGATCTCGCCACCTCGTCGTGCAAGCTGGTGCCATCGGAGACCAGCACTCCCTTCCAGTCGCCCAGGAAGCGCTTCGGGCCGTCCCGCGACTTCGAGATCTCGAAGCGCACCAGCACCTTTCTCGGTATCTCTTCCCGCAGGGACCGCCAGGCCCAGACCGTGGTTTCCCGGCTTCCCTTGCCGTCCTCGAGTCGCATTCGTATCGGGCTTTCGTCCGACAGCAGGACGCCTGACTCGAGGATCTCCTTGTGTGCCTGTTCCAGGACCGGCTGGGCCAGCAACTCGTCCACCGTGACGAGCATGTCCCACATCGTCTGCTTCGGGATCTGCACCCCATGGCGCTTGAAGATCCCCTGCAGCCGGTTCAGCGGTAGGTGGTCCTGGTACTTCGACACCGCCACATGGGCGTAGACCGACGGCTCGTACTTGCAACGTCGCACCAAGGGATCGGGCGCGTTCGCGGTGATCACCGTGTGCCCGGCAGGGCAGGCCAGCTTCTCGCGCTCGAACCGACGCACGACCAGGCGCGCCGGGATCAGGTGCCCGCGTTCGGTGACCTCCACGCCGATCCCCTGCATGGGCTTCCCGCAGTCCGGGCAAGAGCGTTGTTCTTCGGGGACCGAGCACACGACCGTCTCCCGCGGCAGGTGCGCGGGAAAGGAAGCCCGGCCGTGTCCCTTGGGCTTGCGGCTGCTCTTCGATGTCTTCTCCAGGCTCGAAGCAACTTCGGCAGCAGCCTCCTCGAGGCCATCGTCCGAGAAGAGCCCGAGCTGGCCAGGCTGGATCCGTTCGGTCCGACGCCCGAACATGTGCTGGCGAAGGAGCGCGATCTCCTCGCGCAGGATCTTGTTCTCGAGCTCCAGCGACCTGTTGCGCTTGCGCAGTTCGTCGATGAGCTTCTGGTCCTTGGGCGAGACAACCGTCACACCCTTTACTTCGGCGACCGAAGCGGAAGTTCGGACAACGATCCAGAGAAAACTACGCGCGGCGCAGATCGTCGTGCGTCGGACGTCGCTTCGATCCGCGCAAGTCGATGCCTTCGAGCAAGAGTGATAGCTCGTGCGCGCGAACTTCGAACGCGCCTCGGGAGCCGACGGCCTGGTCGAACACGTAGAAGCGACCATGCTCGAGCCGCTTGTAGAAGATCCAGTATCCCGAACGATCCCACACAAGGCACTTCACGTGAGTCTTCGCCTTGTTGAAGAAGACGAAGACGTGACCCGACTGCGGATCCTCGTCGATGACGTCCATCACCGCCGCCGAGATGCCGTCGAAGCTCCGTCGCATGTCCAGTGGCCTGCGCGAAACGAAGATACGTACCGACGGAGGCAGGCTCAGCACGACGAAACGACTCCCATCACTCGGCGCAGCGTCGCCTCGTCGAACCCGACGGGGATCAGGAGGCGGTGTCCGGAGCCGAGGACCAGCTCCAGGGGGGCCGGCGGTGTCGTGTCCTGCTCCACGACATCGACCCGAACGAGGTCCAGGTCGGCCCTCTTCCGAGTCCGCCGCCCCGAGCTCCCCCGAGCGACTCGCTGGGCCTCGTAGAGCTTCCAGGGCGCCAGGCCGTTCTCGCGGGCGAAGGCAGCCGTGTTGCCCCCCGAAGCCGCCAAGGCCTCGAGCAGGCCGGGGATCTCGTCATCGGTCGGCGTGCGCGGCGGGCGCGGAGTCCGTTCGCTTGTCATCCCGGCAGGATGCCCCGGGCACCGGCCCGCCGCGAGATGGGGTCACCGGACTCCTACTTATAGCCCGCCACGCCGAGAAGATCACCGGAGTTCTCAGCGGTTTCGATCGCCTGGTCCTGCGCGGCACGCTCCGGCCGCTCGCATACGTGGGCGGCTTCCGCTCCTTCCTCATGCGCAGAGGGGTGCTATTGAAGGACTTCGGTGAGTTCGTCCGCCGCACGAGCGATCGGCTCAAGCTGGCGTCG
>JBHHYG010000461.1:0-2709 GCA_046757445.1 Acidobacteriota bacterium | reverse complement strand
CAGTCGCGCACCTGCACATCGCCGATGGAGGCGGCTGCCTCGGCGAGGCCGGGGTGAGAGCCTTGTACTTGTTCGGAAGCCGCTACCTCGGCGTGGGTGGTCAGGGCGCCGATGATCAGCTCGTCGTCTTGCCGGCGGATGAAACGCAGCTCCTCGAGGCCGCCGAGGTCGACCAGAACAGTGGGGGTGGCGAGGCGTAGCTTCATCATCGGCAGCAGGCTGTGGCCGCCGGCCAGCAGCTTGGTGTCCTCGTGCCGGCCGAGGAGCTCGACGGCCTCCGCCAGGCTCTGTGGGCGATGGTAGTCGAAGGCCGCGGGGATCATCGGGCACCTCCCTGCATCAGCCGCCACACCCGCTCGGGCGTTGCCGGCATGTCCAGGTGTTTGACGCCGAAGGGGGAGAGGGCATCGACGACCGCATTGATAATCGCCGCCGAGCTGGCGATGGTGCCGGCTTCGCCCACACCCTTGGCACCGAGTGGATTGACGGGCGTGGGGGTCTCGGTGCGATCGAGCTCGAAGCTGGGAAGGAACTCCGCCTTGGGCACCGGGTAGTGCATCAGCGAGCCGGTCATCAGCTGGCCGTTGTCGTCGTAGATGGCGTGCTCGTAAAGGGACTGGGCGACGCCCTGGGCGATGCCGCCGTGAATCTGGCCGTCAACGATCATCGGGTTGATGACGCGACCGCAATCGTCGACGGCGATGTAGCGCCGCAAGTTTACCTGGCCGGTGCCACGGTCGATGTCGACCAGCGCCAGATGAGCGCCGAACGGATAGGTGAAGTTGGGGGGCTCGTAAAAGTGAGTGGCCATCAAGCCGGGCTCGATCTCCGGCGGCAGCTGGTCGGCCAGATAGGCGGCGTCGATGATCTCCTGAAACTGCAGGCTCTTCCCGGGGACGCCTTTGGGGTGGAGCTTGCCGTCCTCGAAGACCATGTCTTCGTGGCTGGCCTCGAGCAGGTGGGCTCCGATGCGCTTGGCTTTTTCCCGCACCGTCTCCAGGCATTTCACCAGCGCCGTGCCGCCGACGGCCAGCCCCCGAGATCCGAAGGTGCCGATGCCTTCGGCGACGGTGTCGGTATCCCCGTGAACCACTTCGACGTCTTCGGGAGTGAGACCGAGTCGATCGGCAGCGATCTGCGCGAAGGTGGTTTCTTCCCCTTGGCCGTGCGGGGAGATACCGGTCTTGACCACGATCTTGCCGCTGCGCCGCACCTCCAGCTCACACGCTTCCCAGCCGCCAGCGGGCATGGCGGCCGAGGGGCCGACGCCACAGACCTCGACGTAGGTGGAAAGGCCTATGCCGACCAGCTCACCGGCTTGCCGGCGTTCTTGCTGCTGGCGACGCAAGCCCTCGTAGTCGCTGATCTCGAGCAGGCGGTCGAGGCTCAGTTGGTAGTTCCCCGAGTCGTATTCCACCTCGGTGGCGGTGGCGTAGGGGAAGGCATCGGCGGGCGGGAAGTTGAGCCGCCTCACCTCGACCGGGTCTTTGCCGACCGCCCCGGCGATCAAGTCCATGGCCCGCTCGATGATGTAGGTGGCCTCCGGCCTGCCGGCGCCGCGGTAAGCGTCGGTGGGGGTCTTGTTGGTGAAAACGCCGCGCAGCTCGAGGTCGAGATTCCTGACGGTGTAACAGCCACCGAGCATCAACATCGTCAGGGTCGGGATGACCGGGGTCAGCAGCTGGTGGTAAGCACCCAGGTCTTGGTAGAGCTTGGCGCGCAAGGCCAACAAACGGCCGGCCTCGTCGGCGGCGATCTGCAGGTCACAGAGCTGGTCGCGGCCGTGGATGGTGGCGAGGATGTCCTCGGTACGGGTGCCCGTCCACTTAATGGGCCGGGTCAGCCTGGTGGCAAGCCAGGCGACGACCGCCTCCTCGGCGTAGAAGTTCAGTTTGCTGCCGAAGCCGCCGCCCACCTCGGGGGCGATGAGGCGGACCTTCGACTCGGTCATCGACAGCACTCCCGACAGCAACGTGCGGAGCAGGTGGGGGACCTGTGTCGACGACCACACCGTCAGCTTCTCATGGCCGCGGTCGTAGTCGGCGACAACCGATCGCGGCTCCATGGCGATGGGAATCTGGCGCTGGTTGACGATCCTCTGGCTGAGGTTGACCGCCGCCGTCTCGAAGGCGGCATCGGGGTCACCGGCCAGCAGCGGCATGGTGAAGGCGACGTTGGTGCCGATCTCCTCGTGGACCAGAGGAGAGTCATCGGAGGTTGCCGCGATGATGTCGGTGATCACCGGCAGGGAGTCGTAGTCGACCTCCACCTGCTCGGCGGCGTCGACAGCTTCGGCGGCACTCTCGGCCACCACCACGGCGACCGGCTCGCCCGCGAAGCGAACCCGATCCGTCGCCAGCGCGGGATGCTCGGGCTCCTTCAAATCCTCCATGCGGTGCGCAACGGGCAGCGGCGCTACCTTGCCCTGCAAGTCCTTGCTGGTAAAAACAGCGACCACCCCGGGCATCTGGCGGGCGGCGGTAGCATCGATGGCGATGATGCGCGCGTGCGCCTCGGGGCTACGCACGAAGTGGGCGATCGCCAGCCGCCGTGGATTGAGGTCGTCGGTGTAGGTTGCGCCGCCGGTGATCAGGCGGGGATCCTCCTTACGACGGATCCTGGCGCCGATGAACTTGGGAGCCTCGATGGTCGCCATCGTCACACTTTCCCCGCGGCGCGCATCTCGCGGGCCGCCGCTTGCACGGCGCG
>JBHHYG010000460.1:0-2714 GCA_046757445.1 Acidobacteriota bacterium | reverse complement strand
TTTCCGTCGTCCCATCGCCATCTGCCAGCCACCCCCGGTTCTGCGTGTCCTGGCGGCGTATTTCGGAGCAAAGTGATCACTCATTTCGGTTGAAAGTGATCACGGATTACGGCGCAAAGTGATCACGGATTACGGTCGAAAGTGATCACTCATTTCGGCCGATCGTGATCAGTCGGAGAGGGCCAGCAAGGCCCATCGGTAGCGAAGCGACATCCTGGATCCTCAACCTGAGCGGGAGGATCCGTGGATGGCGAGACCGAGGCTACCGATGCGACAGTTTCGACAAGTACTCCGGCTGAAGTATGAGGGGGGGCAGAGCAACCGAGCCATAGCCCGGGCCTGCTCTCTCGGGGTGGGGACGGTCAGCAACTACCTGCGCCGCGCACGGGCGGCGGGGCTGAGCTGGCCGCTGCCGGAAGGGCTGGACGACACCACCCTGGAGGCGAAGCTGTTCCCGCCGTCGCCGAAGCCGGGCAGTAAGCGGCCGAAGCCGGACTGCGCGTGGATCCACCAGGAGCTGAGGCGTCCGGGGGTGACGCTGCAGCTGCTGTGGCACGAGTACCTGGAGGTTCACCCCGACGGGCTCCGCTATACGCAGTTCTGCGTCCGCTACCGGCGATGGCGCAGCAAGCTGCGGCCAGCGATGAGGCAGGTTCACCGCGCCGGCTACAAGACCTTCGTGGACTTCTCTGGCAAGCGGCCGCACATCGTTGACCGGCGCACTGGCGAGCCCGAGCCCGTGGAGCTGTTCGTCGGCTCACTGGGAGCCAGCTCCTTCACCTACGCCGAGGCGACTGCCTCGCAAGAACTCGAGTGCTGGATCGGTGCTCACGAGGGGATGGCGGAGTACTTCGGGGGATCGAGCGAGATCTGGGTGTGCGACCAGCTCAAGAGCGGCGTCACCATAGCTTGCCGCTACGATCCGTCCATCAACCGCACCTACGCCGATCTGGCCGAGCACTACGGGGCGGTGGTCATCCCGGCACGGCCGTATCGCGCCAAGGACAAGGCCAAGATCGAGGCGAACATCCTGGTGGCGCAGCGCTGGATCCTGGCGGCGCTGCGAGATGAGACGTTCTTCTCACTGGACGCTCTGAACCGGCGTATCTGGGAGCTGCTGGAGAAGCTCAACGACAAGCCGCTCCAGCACCTCGGCGTCTCCCGTCGCGAGCTTCTCGAGCGGCTCGATCGGCCAGCGCTCAAGCCGTTGCCGGCCAGCCGCTACGAGATCACCTCCTGGAAGCAGTGCCGGGTCAACATCGACTACCACGTGGCGCTGGAGCACAACTACTACTCGGTGCCCTACCAGCTCGTTCACGAGCTCGTCGAGGCCCGCTACACGAGCACCACGGTGGAGCTGCTGTTCAAGGGCAAGCGCGTCGCCTCGCACCGCAAGCTCCAGGGCAAGGGACGCTACTCCACCTGCCGAGCGCACATGCCGGCCGCCCATCGGGCCCATGCCGAGTGGAGCCCATCACGGCTGATCCGCTGGGCCAACAGGACCGGCCCTGCCACCGGCCGCGTCGTCGCCGAGCTGCTGCGCTCTCTGCCGCATCCCGAGCAGGGCTACCGATCCTGTCTCGGCCTGATGCGTCTATCCAAGCGCTATGGCGCCGACCGTGTAGAAGCCGCCTGCGCACGAGCCGAGCGGCTCGGCTCCTGCCGCTACCGGACGGTCAAGAACATCCTGTCGGCCGGGATGGATCGACTACCGCTGCAACAGCAGCAAGCGCCGACCGGCTCCGTCCCCGTCCACAACAACATCCGCGGCTCTGACTACTACGCCTGAGGAGAGGACATGCTCAACCAGCCCACCCTGGACAAGATGCTCGCCATGAAGATGACGGGCATGGCCGAGGCGCTGCAGCAGCAGCTGGCCTCGCGCTCGCACGCCAAGCTCAGCTTCGACGAGCGCCTCGGCATGCTGCTGGATGCCGAGTACGCCGCTCGCGAGCAGCGCAAGCTCACCCGCCGGCTCCAGAGAGCCAAGCTCCGTCAGCCCACCGCCTGCATCGAGGACATCGACTTCAAGACCCGCCGTGGCCTCAACCGCCAGGCCCTCATGGCGCTGGCTCGCTGCGACTGGCTCGACGACGCTCTCAACCTCGTCATCACCGGGCCCACCGGCACCGGAAAGACGTTCCTCGCCTGCGCCCTCGCCAACAAGGCATGCCGCTCCGGCTTCACCGCCTACTACGTGCGCGGCGCCCAGCTACCCCAGGACATCGCCGTCGCTCGCGGTGACGGCTCCTACCCGCGACTGCTGCGGCGCATCACCCGGACCAACCTGCTCATCGTCGACGACTGGCTGCTGACCCCGTTCACCGCCACCGAGCGGCGCGAGATCCTCGAGGTCATCGAGGATCGCCACGAGCGTGCCTCCACCTTGATCGCCTCCCAGCTCCCGATCTCTGCCTGGCACGAGGCGCTCGGCGAGCCGACGATCGCCGACTCGATCTGCGACCGCCTCATCCATGCGGCCCACAAGATCGAGCTCAAGGGCCGCTCGATGCGTGAGATCCGGGCGCAGGCCCAGGCCAAGAACTAGCCGATGATCCTCGTCGCTTCGCTCCGACAAGCCCGAGCTCGATCGCCACCCCAGGGCTGTGGATCCTGTCGGGCCCGTGGAAAACGCTGCGCGTTTACCATCGTCCCTTGGACGGCGCTGCGCGCCGACACACAGTCCCCACAGCCCCTACGACTACTGCTCCTGC
>JBHHYG010000459.1:0-2716 GCA_046757445.1 Acidobacteriota bacterium | reverse complement strand
GACGCGCGCCTCTCCGCCACCGTAGCAGACTGCCGTTGAGATATGCAGGCTAGGGCAGCTGGCGCCAAGGGCATTGCACGGGGTGGGTGGGCTCGCTACCTTAGTATCCTGTGTCACCTTTTGGATGATCTTTGTGGCGAGGGCGCGCAACGGCCCGCAGAGACAAGTCGCGCGCGGGACTGCTGCGGGGCGATGGCTGCTGGCTGGGATGATGTACCTGCAAGGACAGGAGGCGGAACGCTGAGCGACGGAAGCGAAAAGCTCTTCGTCGACGCCCGTACCCTGCTGCTGAACTCGCTGCGATTGGCGCAGCAGGTGTGGGACGACGGCTATCGGCCCAACTACCTGATCGGTATCTGGCGGGGAGGCACGCCGCCGGCCATCGCCATCCATGAATTCTTCCGCCTGCGCGGTGAGGATCCCTACCACACCACCATCAAGACCCAGTCCTACCGCGGCATGCAGCGCGGCGAAGCCGGGGTGGAGATCAAAGGTCTGGAACACGTCATCGACGTCATCGAGGCGGGCGATCGCATGCTCCTGGTCGACGATGTCTTCGATACCGGCCACACGATGGTCGCCATTCTCGACCAGATCCACCGACGAGCTCGTCGCAACACGCCCGAGTGCCGGGTTGCCGCTGTTTACTACAAGCCGGCGCGCAATGAGTCCGACCTGGTGCCCCACTACTACACCGTCGCCGACAATCGCTGGATCGTCTTTCCTCACGAGCTCGAGGGCCTGACCGATGAAGAGCTGCGCGAGCACAAACCATCCGTTCACGAGATCTTGTTCACAGAGCATCGAGAAAGCGTGCCCGAGTAATGGCTAGCCCGCGCCGCTCGGTCGCTGTCTGCCTGTTGTTGGCAGCGGTCCTGACAGTTGCCTCCAGCCGGCCGGCTCGCGCCTGGGGATGGACGGCCCATGCGATGATCAGCCGTGCGGCCGTCGATGTTCTGCCACCGGCGCTGCGTGGCTTCTACGCCGCACACAGCGATTTTCTCGCCCGCCACAGCGTCGACCCCGACAAGTGGCGGGAAGAAAGCGACTCGCGGGAGAAACTCTGTAGCGCCGAGCGGGGCCTGCCGGCCCTGGAAGGTGAAGAAGCGCCTCGCCACTTCCTGGACGCCGACGCCATCGCCGCCTATCCCTTCCGGGATATCCCTCGGGATTTCGCCACCTACCGGGCCATGGCGGGGGAGAATCTCGGCAACTGGGGCACGGCGCCCTGGGCCATCGACGCCTACACCGAGTTGCTGGCGCAGGCGATGCGGGCGCAGCGCCTAGAGGTCAGGACGATCCTCTGTCGGAGCGCCATCCTCAGCCATTATGTCGAGGACTTCTCCCAACCCTTTCACCTGACGAGCAACTACAACGGCCAGCTGAGCGGCTTGGACGGCATTCACTTCCGCTTCGAGAGCGATCTCGTCGACTACAACCAGGCGGCGCTGGCTGCCAGGGTTCGCGCCGCCGCGCCGCGGCCACTGATTCTCGATGAGCCGCTCGAGTCCGCCTTCGAGATGTTGGTCGACGGCTTCGCCGTCGTCGACGACCTGCTGCGCGCCGATCTGCTGGCGCAGCGGGCTCATCCCCTGGCCGAAAGCCAGCATGGGGCTGACAATCCGGCCTATATGAGCGCTTTCTGGCAGCTGGCGGGAAAAATCACCGAAGAGCGCATGGCCTACGGCGCCGCCAAGGTCGCCAGCTACTGGACGACCGCCTGGGATATGGCGGGCCGGCCCGACCTGAGCGCTCTTGCGGGGGCCGATCCGGGACGCTAGCCGTTGCCGTGAACCTGCAGGATGGTGGAGATCTTGCCCTCGAGGGTAACGCGGAAGATGGCGCCAGCCTGAGGATCGACGACCACCAGGGTGCCGTCGGGCGCGAGGGCGATGCCCTGCGGGTTGACCAGCGGTGGACCCTGCGCCAGAGGCGCCACCTTTCCATCCCGGCTGACCCTGAAAAGGGCGCTGGCGTAGCCGTCGGTGACCACGAAGCTGCCGTCCTCCAGGCGCACCAGGTCGTGGGGGAAGTCGAAGGGTGGGCCGGCGGCGATGGTGCTCACGTGGCCATCGCGGGAAAGATGAAAGAGCGCCCGCTCGCCATGGGATACGACGGCGAAACCATCGTCGCCGTCGGCGACGATCCCCTTGGGGCTCCCGAGCTCGGCAAAGACGGTGACGACGCCGTCGAGCGTCACCTGCATGATGGCGCCGATGCCGCTGCGCAGGTCGGAGACGAGCACCGAATGGCCGTCGAAGGCGGCCAGCCCCTGGGGAATATCGAGCTCGGTGGTAATGGTGGAAAGCGTGCCGTCGCTGGCGACGCGATAGAGGCCGAAGGTCCCCGGGTCGGCAACCAGCCAACCGTTGCCGTCCGGCGCCTGCACCACTGCGCGGGTGCCGTAAAGAGGTGTGCGCGGCAGCCCGTCGCCCTGAACGATGGCCGCAACGCTGCCGTCGGCGGCGACACGGAAGAGACCGTGGGCTTTGAAGTCGGCGACAACCAGGGTGCCGCCGGCGACCACGACGTCAACGGGGTAGACGAGGGCCGGAGCGGGGCCTGCTTGTATCGTCGTCGGCCGAGCCGTGGCGCCCGCGGCAGGTGCCAGGCCGCTGGCCAGCAGCAAGAGCAGGCCACCAGATGCTGCCGCCCGCAAGACAGCTAGCCCGCATTTCTCAACAGCTCGTGGCTGCGCGAGCGCAATGGCAGGCGA
>JBHHYG010000458.1:0-2716 GCA_046757445.1 Acidobacteriota bacterium | reverse complement strand
TGCGCGCAGGCCTCAGCAGAGGGCCACAGGCCACGCATATCGGCACTAGCCCGCATATCTCAACGGCTTGCTGCTGCGGGCGCGGCAAAGGGCATGCTCGCTGCGTTGCGCTTGCTCGGGCTCCTCGACGTATTGTCAAATACGCCTGCGGAGCCCTCCCGGCGCGCGCCTTGCGCCCGCACCCTTTCCCACGCCCTCGCGACGCAACCCGTTGAGAAATGCGGGCTAGCCTGCATTTCTCACCGGAACGTGAAGCGAGCGGGCGCCAGGGCCACGCGGACAAGGCGCATGCCGGAAGAGGTACGTACTGGGGCTTGCGGGGAGGCTTTACCCGTCAAGGGCGAGCGCAGCGAGTTGCCTCTCCGCAAGCCCCGTACCCACCTCGACCCCTTCAGCCAAGCGCAACGCCGTCATCGCCGCCCTGGCGCCGACGCCGGCGCGAGCCGTTGAGAACTGCGGGCGAGCCGCTCGTAGAGGGCTATGTACTGACCGGACACGACCTCCCAGCTGAAGTGGGTTTGACAGTGCTTCTGCCCCGCGGCTCCCAACTCTCTGGCGCCGGCGCCGGAGGTGGAGACCAAGGCCGTGGCCAGCGCCGAGGCTTGCCCGGCGGGGACCAAATAGCCGGTGACGCCGTCGGTGACCTTGTCTGGCAAGCCACCCGTGCGGGAGGCGATGACCGGCAGACCATGGATCATGGCCTCCAAGGTGACGATGCTCGAGCCCTCGTAGAGCGTCGGGTGAACGAACCAATCGGCCACCGCAAAGAGACTGTGAAGATCGCGGTCGGAGAGGAGGCCGGGGAATCTGCAATGGCCCGATAAGCCGGCCGCCGCCACGGCACCTTCAACCCGCCGGCGACATGGACCGTCACCGACCAGTACCCAGCCCCAGCTCGCCGGCAGCTGCGAGGTTGCTTGTGACAGCGCCGCCGCCATCACCTCATACCCCTTGTTCGCTGCCACCCTGCCAGCAGACAGAAACAAAGGCCGGGCATTCTCGAGACCGAGCGCGGCAACCAGCTCGCGACCGTGTTCAGGGTCGGCAAGCCGGTGACATGTCACCACATCAACGGCGTTGGGGATTATCACCTGCCGCGAAGTCGGTATGTCGAGGTAACCTTCGATGAGCGGTGCCAGCGAGGTATCCATGGCCACCACCGCCTGGCTGGCGGCAGCGGTTCTGCGCAACCAGGCACGGAAGGGTGCATAGGCCCAGCGCTTCAGGCTCGAGGGCACCTGGAACTCTTCCAAGCCATGTGACGATAGAATCATCGGTGCCAACGCCGGCACCAGCTTCGTCAAACCCCACCCGGCGAGCCCGTGCGCGTGAATGACTGACCAGCGCGTGCTGTGGTGCGACCGCGGCAAACCAGTCGGAGTCCAACCACCATGAGCCAAGCTACCGCCGCCCAGCACCCTCATCCACCGACCGACCCGATGGCTCCAGGCAGGATAATTGGTGATGCGATCCAGGACCACGGTGCCCGAGCGGTTCCCCAACGGCAACCAGTGATCGGGGACCCAGTGAACGACCACTCCCTCGGGAAGTGCCTCAGCGAGGGCCACGGCCCGGTCTGCTCGCGGCGGCGACTCGGCGAACAGGTCAACCTCGACCCCATGCATAGCCAGCTGCCGGACCAGATCGTAGACATGGCGCTCGAGGCCGCCGGGACCGTGCGCTGGATGAACGCGCCGCGCCACCATCGCCACGCTCAACGATACTCTCTCACCTGAGACCACCGACATCAACTCCACACAGAACGCCCGACGGCGTTCGACGTTTCAGGGCCTTCAGCAGCCCTGCTGGAAGGCAGATCTTCCAGGTGCAAGCCACGCCCGCTCGTCTCGAGGGCCGCCTGATAGGCACGGGCCAGCAGAGGGTAGACAGCCGCCGGTGAGAAACAGCGTTGGGCCAGATCTCGGGCTGCGGTGCCGATTGGCCTTCGCTGCGCCTCCTGCTGCAAGGCCGAAAGCGCCGCCACCAGGCCGGCCCGCTCGCTCACCAGCCAACCATTCCGCCCGCTGTCGATGACCTCGGAGCTGCCGCCGCCGGCCCAAGCGATCACCGGCGTGCCCAGGGCCATCGACTCCAGCATCAACCGCGACAGCGGCTCATTCCAAGCGCTCGGCAGCAGCAGGGCATGGGCGCGCCCTATCAGAGCCAGCAGCGAGGAATGGTCGATCCAGCCGAGAAAGCGAGCCGTAAGGCCGAGCGCTCCCGCTCGTTCCTCGAGCTCGGCCCGCTCCGGCCCGGAGCCCGCCACCACCAGCGGCCACGGGCAGCCGGCCGCGGCCAGATCGGCGAGCAGCCTGGCAAACCCTTTGCTGCGGATCAGCTTGCCGGCCGTCACCAGGTACGGGCATATCATCCCCTCGGTTGCCGTCGCGGCGGAGGCGGCTGCCGTTTCGACGCTGCTTGCGTCGACCATGTTCGGGACCACCTCCACACCCACCTCTTCGAGTTCGGGCCCGACCCTCCGGCGCACCGCCTCGCTCACCGCCAGAACCCGGTGAGCCGCGCCGACGCCGGCTCGCCGGGCGGCCAGACGGCGCCACGACCAGGGAACCATCGCCCGGCCGACAGGCTTGGGCCAGCGCCAGTACTCATGTGTGCAGCCGACAAGATGCTTCGGACTGCAGCCCGGGCAGACGCTGCCGCCCCACCACGAGGTCCCGTGCAGGCACACGGGCCAGTAATCCCGCAGGGTCAGGAC
>JBHHYG010000457.1:0-2734 GCA_046757445.1 Acidobacteriota bacterium | reverse complement strand
AGCTCCGCAACGTCGCCGAGCATCTGCCGGAGAGAAAGCGCGCGTGGGTGAGGGCAGCGATGAGGAAGGCCTGGGCACAAGACAGCGTCGAGCGGGCCCGCGACAAGCTGAACGACCTGGCCGACCAGCTCGAGGCGGATCATCCCGGAGCGGCCGGATCGCTGCGTGAGGGCCTCGAGGAGACGCTGACGCTGATCGCCCTGGGTGTGGGCGGGTGGCTCCACCGGACTCTGTGCTCGACGAATCCGATCGAGAACATCCAGGGGACGCTTCAGCGGGTGGCGCGCAACGTCAAGCGCTGGAGAGGCGGTGCGATGGCTCTGCGCTGGGCCGTGGCCGCTCTGGAGGAGGCGGAGAAAAGCTTCCGGCGAGTCAAGGGCTACAGGGACATGCCGCAGCTCATCGCCGCCCTGGAGGCGCAAGCATCTGCCTCCTCGGTGAACTTGAAGAGGAAAACCGCGTAGGATTCAATGGACGCTACCGTCGGCTTTCAACGGAGAATGGGACATCACCGGGATGTTGAAGGAGGTAGGTGACCGGGGTCGGGATGCTAAGGCGTGCTGATGGAGGCATTTGTGATCATCCGAGCCCGGACGGGCAAGTGGTAGTGTTTCGAGGCTAGGCGCCTGGCGGTTGGTGGAGCGTATCGGGATGCGAAGGGGGCAAGGGGGCCGGTTCGTTCTCGCTGCCGGTGTACCATGTTTCGATGAGCATCGAGGAAATGGGGTGAAATGGGATGGTGAAGGGTTATCAGGATAAGTTGTTCACCACAATCGAATGGGCCACTGCATGGGGATAGAATGAATACTGGACGATCACTCATAGCCATCTCTGCCGTGCTAGTTGCGTGTGTGTGGGCAGCAGTGATCGTAGCTCCGGATTCTCAATCGGGGAAAGTCGTGAAAGTCATTGACGGCGATACCATCAAGGTTGATATTGGTGGTCGCGTGAGGACAGTTCGTCTGATCGGAGTCGATACGCCCGAGACTGTTGATCCACGTAAGCCGGTTGAGTACTTTGGTGAAGAAGCTTCTGCGTTCACGGAGCAACTGAGCGGGGGGCAGGGCGTTCGCCTCCAGACCGATCCCAAGGTTTCAGATGAGGACAGGTACGGACGACTCTTGCGATACGTATTCTTGGCTGACGGCCGCTTGCTGAATTCGGTGATCATCGCCCGAGGGTATGGACATGCCTACACACGCTTCGGCTTCAGCAGAATGGGGGAATTTCGTAGGCTTGAGAGTGAAGCTAGGCAGGGCAAGCTGGGTTTGTGGGCGGATACTGGGTATGAGTCTACGAATCTGGCCCGAAATCTGGAAGAAGAATTGGATGGGAACTTAATAGTCTATATCACAAAAACTGGAAAAAAGTACCACAGGGAGGGCTGTCCGCATCTTTCGCGGTCCTCTATCGCGACCACACTTAAGTATGCCGCGAAGCGGTATCGGCCATGTTCTTCCTGTTCCCCACCGGTGATGCCCCGGTAGCTTCTTCGTACCGGTCCTGTGACGCCGTCAAACGGCATCGAGTCTTACACACTGAGCTACATCTCTGCTGTGTCCCACTAAGTCCTTCTTGGACAATAGGTTGTCTGGCTTCCTTCCTCTGTGTGCGACACCCATCTGCAGCCATGCCGCCGAGGTGGCTTCCAAGGGGCTTGCGACCATCGGTCCACGATGGTAAGGTTTATATGCCTAAGTATTAATAACAGCCCCCATAATTCAGATTTGCTGAACAGGAGGACCCAACCGCCATGCAACGTGGGGAGAGCGGTCGCTACGAGGACACGAGTGTCGGCGGCGAGCAGATCCGCGCCTTCATACCGTTTCCCCTGCCGCCGGTCCCGCCTCTGGTTCTCGAAGGCCCGCTCCTGCAGACGCTGGAATCGGCGGTCCTGGCGCTTGGCCGGCTCGACGGCGTCTCGACCTACCTTCAGGATAAGGACCTTTTCCTTTACGCCTACGTGCGCAAGGAAGCAGTGCTTTCCTCCCAGATCGAGGGGACGCAGTCGTCGCTTTCGGATCTCCTGCTCTTCGAACTCGACGAGGCGCCCGGAGTTCCGCGCGACGACGTCGTCGAGGTCTCCAACTACGTCGCCGCCCTCGAACACGGGCTGTGCCGCCTGCGGGAAGGGTTCCCGCTGTCGAACCGACTGATCCGCGAGATTCATGGCGTCCTGCTGTTGCGCGGCCGAGGCGGCAGCAAGCTGCCCGGGGAGTTCCGCCGCTCGCAGAACTGGATCGGCGGCGGCCGTCCCGGCAGCGCGGTCTTCGTGCCACCGCCTCACACGGTCGTGCCCGACTGCATGGCGGCGCTCGAGCGCTTCCTGCACGCTGAGGATGACGGTTTGCCGGTGCTGGTGCGGACCGGGCTCGCGCACGCGCAGTTCGAGACCATTCACCCCTTCCTCGACGGCAACGGGCGGGTGGGAAGACTCCTCATCACGTTTCTGCTCTGTCACGCCGGCGTGCTGAGAGAGCCGCTCTTGTACTTGAGCCTCTACCTGAAGCAGAACCGGGCCGCCTATTACGAGCTCCTCGAGCGGGTGCGCCGGACCGGCGACTGGGAGACGTGGCTCACCTTCTTCCTGGAGGGGGTGCGGGTGACGGCCGAGGGCGCCGTTGCGACCGCGCAGCACCTCGCCGGGATGTTCTCGGCGGACCGCTCCCGGATCGAACCGCAGGGGCGCCGTGCCGGCTCGGCCCTGCGCGTGCAGGAGGCGCTCAAGTCACGT
>JBHHYG010000456.1:0-2734 GCA_046757445.1 Acidobacteriota bacterium | reverse complement strand
GCCCGCACCCTTTCCCACGCCCTCGCGACGCAACCCGTTGAGAAATGCGGGCTACATCGGTTTTCTGTACTGCGCTCTACGTGCGCCGGGGGATTACGAGCCGCTGATCTCGAAGGGCAGGCGAAAGACGGCGTGCTTGCGGGCGGGCGGGTCGGTGAGCGTGACCTGGAGCATGTAGTCGCCCGGCGACAGCGGTGCCGGCAGCGGCAGGGCCCCCCTGTGGATGCCGCTCGGGTCCACCGCTAGCACCACCGGCGCCAGCTGGGCGAGACGCGCGGTTCCCTCCCGGTTGAAGATCTCGCCGCTGACGATGGGTTGCCGGCCAGCGGCGACCTCGACGTAGACAGCGGCCCTGCCGCCAAAGATCAGTCGGCCGTCCAGCACCGGGCGTGGCCGGCTGATGCCGTCGCTTTCCATGAGGATCGGGTCGCTGCTGCGCCAATCGCTGGAGAGCTCCGGGATCTTCACCCGCAGTCCGGTGGCGCCTAGGCGTCCGCTGGCGACGTCTTCCACCGCCACGCGCAGCTCGTACTCGCCGGGTTGCAGCTCCCACTCGTGCACGTAGAGCGGCAAACTCGGGAAGGATGATGGCTGCCCCGCTGCGGGAGCGCGACGCGGCCGTACCTCCTCGTGGACTTCTTCGACGATGTCGCCGTCGTCCTTGACGACCACCGCATGGAACCGCAGCGGCATGAACGCGGGGTTCGCCGCGGCGGCGCCCTGAGGTGCGGGCTGCGAGATGGTGGCCACCATTTCGACCACCGGCTGGCCCTGCGCCGACCACTTGCGGAAGGCCGCGGCGGCGATCGGCAAGCCGCTGACCGCGCCCGGCAGGGCGAGGGCGGCGGCAACCTTTCGCGTCTCCCGTTCCTCGGCGCTGATGTCGAGGTAGCCGCTGCGCTCGCGGACGGCGAGATCGGGGCGGCGGACTTCAACCTTGATTCGGTGGTACTCACCATCGCCTTCCGGCCCCGGAGGAGCGTAGGTCAGCAGGTAGAACTTGCTGGTGTCCGCTTCGATCGTTTCCAGCGCCGTGCTCAGGTCGCTCCAGTGAACGAAGGCCCGCCCACCGGTGGCCGCCGCCGCGTTCTTCAAGGAGTCTCGTAGACCCTCCAGGGAGCCCCGCACCTGCGGCGAGCTGAGAAGCTGCGAAGCGCCGGCGGTGCGAGTACGGACGTCGACGTCGCTGACCAGCATCTCGGAGGTAAGCGTCGGATCGACCCCATAGATGCTGACGTTGGCGCTGTTGGCGGCCTCCTGTAGTTGCTGCTGTCGCCGCAGCAGGCGGGAATCGGGCGAGAAGCTGCCGAACTGGATATTGGTTCCGTACTTTCCGCCCCGGCTGGTGCGGTCATCCCCCGCAGGCGTGGCCAGCCTTTCGCTCTGTGCGTCCTCGGTCAGCAGCGCCGCGAAGGGTCCTCCCTCCATGAGCTTGACGCCGGAGGAGACCCAGACCAGCGCCGTACGACCCTCTCGAGACGCAAGGGCGTGACAGAACTGGGTGAGCAGCTCCAGGGTCTGGAGGCTGCGATCCCGCTCGTCGGACTCGTAGCTGCGCGCCTTCATCTCTACCTCGAAGGGGGACGTAAAGCCGTCGGCGATGCTTTGGATGTCCCGTGCGATTTCGATGAGGCGCCGGCGGATCGTGGTGCCTGGGGTAGGTTCTTCCTGCACGGCCTCGGCCGCTCGGCGCAGGGGAACGACGTCTAAAGAAAGAGGGGAGAGCTCCCGCAGACGGCCCACGGCATCGACCATATAGGCGGCACGAGGAATCCGCAGCCCGGTCGTCTTGTCGAGCAGCTTCGCCCAGGTGTCGCTGAAGCGCCTCTTGGCGGAACGATCGAGACCCTGCCCATCGATGAGGAAGATCATCGCACCGAGCTCGCTCGCGGCGCCGGCGGGCACAGAATCATCGAGCGCCGCGCCGGGCGCCCTGCCCGGCTCCACCGCCGGGGTTGCACCCAGCGGTGCCTTTCCTCGGCCGCCAGCGGCCAGGTCCGCCACTTGCCCGGCGCCGAGATCGACCAGCTGCCAGCCGAGGATCTGCTGGGGCTTGCCGTCCTCGAGGAGACGAAACTCCTCGGGCTTCAGGTCATCGACGAAGCGGCCGCTGGCGTCGGTGACGATGACGTCCACTCGCACCCGCGTCACGGTGGCCTCGAAGGCCGGTCGCTGCTGGGCGGCGAGCGGGGTGGCGCTGTCGCCGCCTGCTGAGCTCGCCCCGCTGCCGCTGGCCACGAGCGTCAGGCCGATCGCCAGACAAGACGCCGGCCGCACGGCGGCCATGAGGGTGCCTCTGAACCCAGGGGAGGGGGCCCGGAGGCCGGCGCAAGGGGGGCGCGAGAGATGACTGGGAATCCGCTGCGGTCTCGCCATTTGGCTGGGTCCCGTTACCTGGCGGGGACGACTCTCGCTCGCCTACAGGGGCAGACAAGCCAATTCTAACCGAGCCTCTCGTGCCCTCGCCACGAAGCGCGATGAGAAATGCGCGCTTAGGTGTGCAAGATTCCTGGCCTCGAGCGTCTTCGCTAATGAGAGAGCAGGAATCGTTTCCCGCAGCAGCGTGCCGACGCTAACCCGCATTTCTCAACGGGTCGTGAAGCGAGCGGGCGCAGGGGCTGCGAGGACAAGGCGCGCGCCGGTTCGAGGGCGCAGGCGTACTCGTGCAGTACGTCGAGACCTCGAGCCAAGCGCAACGCAGTCATCGCCTGCCATTGCGCTCGCGCAGCCACGA
>JBHHYG010000455.1:0-2735 GCA_046757445.1 Acidobacteriota bacterium | reverse complement strand
AGGCAAGAGTCTGGCCACTGCCCGCGGCAGGGTGACGATAGCGATAACTCTGAAGGATGCCGCGGGTCACACAGTGACCAAGCAGTTCAAGGTCCGCAGATGACCGCCCTCTCCCGGGTACGGTAGAGTCCCACCGATCGCGCCCTGCTCCTGCACGGAGAAGATCAAGATCGCCTGGTTGATGGTATGGAGCGCCTTTTGAATAACCTGCTGCCGGCAGGCTTCGGGAAAAGCTTCGGTCCCGGCCTCATGTGGGCTGCGGCCGCCGTTGGTGTCTCCCACCTGGTGCAGTCCACCCGTGTCGGCGCCGCTGCCGGCTTTGCCCTGGCCGGGGTGATCCTGGTGGCGATGATCCTCAAGTACCCCTTCTTCGAGTACGGGCATCGCTACGCTGCCGCCACCGGAACGAGCCTCGTCGAGGGCTACCGCCAGATCGGCGGCTGGGCGCTGTGGCTCTACTTCCTGTTGACCCTGGTCACCTCGCTCATCCACCAGTCGGCGCTGGTGCTGTTCACCTCGTACCTGATCCGCTACATGCTGGGGCTGAGCTGGCCGCTCGCCGCAATCGGTGCCCTCCTGTATGTTGGCTGTGGCCTGCTGCTGGCCGTCGGTCGCTTCCGCGGCTTTGACCTCGTCGTCAAAGTGGTCATGGCGATTCTCGCTCTCTCCACCCTCGCTGCGGCGGCCGTGGCCCTGGAACGGGCCAATTTCTCCACCCTCACACTGTGGCCGGCGGAGGGGTTCGGCGACGCCGTGTCGCTGGGATTCATCCTGGCGCTGGTCGGCTTCATGCCGTCGCCGATCGAGGTCTCGGTGATGAGCTCGCTATGGACCCTCGCCAAGGGCCGCGCCTCCGGCCACCGCGCCAGCCTTGCCGCCGCCAGGCTCGATTTCGATATCGGCTACATCGGTACCGCGATTCTGGCCTTCGCCTTCCTGCTGCTCGGTGCCGTGGTGATGCACGGAGCCGGCCGCCAGTTCAGTCCCGAGGGCACGGTCTTCAGCGTCCAGCTGGTCGGTCTTTACACCAGCACCCTGGGCGGATGGACCCGGCCCATGGTACTGGTGGCTGCGGTGACCACCATGTTCTCTACCGTGCTCATCGTCATCGACGGCTTCCCGCGGGCCATCGAGCGCTGCCTGCACAACCTTCGTTCCGGCGCCGGCGTGCCCGCCGCCGACCTCCCCGTCGGGCGCGGCTACTGGGCGACCATGATCGTCCTCGGTGCGCTCACCATCACGGTGTTGAGTTCGTTCACCGGCAGCCTCACGGCGATGGTCGACTTCGCCACCATCTTCACCTTCATGACCGCGCCCGTGCTGGGTTATTTGAACCTGCGGGCGGTGAACTCCGAAGATGTAGCGCCCGAGCATCAACCCAGCTGGATTTTGCTGGCCGTCTCCTACGTGGGGCTGGTTCTACTTTCCGGCACCGCCCTCGTCTATCTCGGATCGAAGCTGCTGTGACCACGGCGTCTTCGAGCAGCGGCCCAGAAGGAAAGTAAACCGTCTCGCTTCTTACCTCTGCCCCGCAAGACCCATGCGCGGCACTCACGGGAGTTCTTTAGGGCCCATTTACTCACGGACCAGCTTCTGAAGAATCGTCGCCAGCCTATGCCGGTCTCTCACGTGAGCTTCGCCAATTATGTAGAGGAAGAAGAGGAAGACACCACCAAAGAGCCCGGGCAGCATCCGCCAAAGGATCGCTCCCTCCTGCCAATGCGCGACCGTGAAGCCCCCAGACAAGACCGCAACCACGCCCCCGAGAGCGAGAGCCGCCTTACAGGCGATGAGGTCCGCCGTCCGTCGTGTACGATCCCAAGTTAGCAAGTCGTGCACCATGCGCTGTTCCAAAGCATTGAGCCTAGCTTTCATCCTGTCTTTACCTCCGCTGATTTTCCTGCAAGCTCCTGAGCTTGGTGATCACGATCGAGGCGAAGACGCGCTGGTCGCGGACGGCTGTTGCGTCGCCCGTACAGGCGTCCGGGCTGTCCTGGAGCAGCCCCCACTCGATGGCCTCCCCGAAGGAACGCTCGGAGATCTCGGGGCTCATGCTGCTTCGGTGCCTTCGTTGAGGATGGAGAGATAGCGGTCGTAGACGAACAGCCGGTTGCGGCGCTTGCCGGTGAGCTCGCGCGCGATCCCTTCTCCGGCGAGCAGTTCCATCGCCGAGGAAGTTGCCGGAAAGGAAAGCCCCGTTCGACGGCAAACCTGCGGCAAGGAAAGAATCGGCCGCGCCTTGAGTGCTTCGTGCACGCGCAGGGCCGAGCCTGCGCGGCGCCCCTTGGATTCGATCCTGGCGCGGTCGGCCGAGAACATCTCCCCGAGATGCTGCGCGGTCGCGACAGCGCCCTCGCCCGTCACCCGCACTCCCTCAAGGAAGAAGGCGAGCCACGTCTCCCAGTCTCCGGTCCGGCGCACCTGGTCGAGGAGTTCGTAGTATGCGGCTCGGTTCTGCTTCAGGTACAGACTCAAGTACAAGAGCGGCTCCCGCAGCACGCCGGCGTGACAGAGCAGGAATGTGATGAGCAATCTTCCGACCCGCCCGTTGCCGTCGAGGAAAGGGTGGATGGTTTCGAACTGCACGTGCGCGAGTCCTGTCCGCACAAGTACAGGGAGGCCAGCATCCTCAGCGTGAAGGAAGCGCTCGAGCGCCGCCATGCAGTCGGGCACGGCGGTGTGCGGCGGCGGTACGAAGGCGGCGTTGCCGGGGCGGGTGCCGCCGAGCCAGTTCT
>JBHHYG010000454.1:0-2743 GCA_046757445.1 Acidobacteriota bacterium | reverse complement strand
GTAAAGCCTCTCCGCAAGCCCCCGAACGTACCTCTCCTTGTCCTCGCGGCCCTGGCGCCTGCTCGCTTTACGAGCCGTTGCGAAGCTCGGGCTGGCCCGTATTGCTCAACGGGCTGCTACTGCGGGCGCGACAAAGGGCGGGGAGGGGCGACGGAGTTGCGCCGCCAGAGCCGCGGATCATCGACGGGGCAACAGCTCCGGATACCTCTCCTTCAGGGCCAGCTGGAGCGTCTTGCGGGCCTGGGCGATATGGGAGCGAACGGTGGAGGTGCTGCAGCCGAGAGCCTTCGCGACCTCCCGGCTCGGCAATCCCTCGATCTCCCGGAGCACGAAGGCGGCGCGCTGCTGCGCTGGAAGCAGCAACGCCAGCTCGTCCCAGATGGCTTGTAGCTCCTGCCAGCTGGCCATCGCCTCGGGCTGGGGGCGGCCGTCCGCTGCGCCGGCCTCGGCGAGCGCATTGGCAACCGTGGATGCGGCCATGCCGGCGCCGGAGGATACGGCGGCCGCCACCGGGTCTGCCACCGTCACTACAGCCCGCCGCTGACGCTGCCGGGACCGCCACCTGTCGATGGCACGGTTGGTAGCAATGCGGGAGAGCCAAGTATCAACCCTGAAGCGGGGCCGATACTTGTCGCAATGTTGCCACAGCGAAAGGAAGACCTCCTGAACCACGTCCTCGGATGCCGCGGGGTCACCGAGGATCTGGTAGGCGATTCGATAGATACGCCGGTACTTGCGCTCGAACAGCCGCCTGAAAGCCTCGGTGTCGCCGTCACGGCTGCGGGCGATGAGCTGCCGATCCGTCGTGCTCCCGTCCAGCCCCATGCGGGCTCCTCTGGAATCGCTTTTCGCGGCTCAGGCGCGCCGCGCGGAGCCTGCCATGACCTAGGCCTGCACCCGGAGTGGAAGCTGGGTGTCGTCGGACTTCCTGCCGAAGATCATCTTGCCGGCTGTGGTTTGTAGCACCGAGGTGACGACGATGCTGATGGTTTCGCCGATCAGATGCCCGGAGTTGTCGACCACCACCATGGTGCCATCGTCGAGGTAGGCCACCGCCTGGCCGGCCTCTTTCCCCTCCTTGATCAGGTAGACCGACATGGCCTCACCGGGGAGCACCACCGGCTTCAGGGCGTTGGCCAGCTCATTGATATTGAGGGCCGGCACGCCTCGCAGCTGGGCGACCTTGTTGAGGTTGAAGTCGTTGGTGATGAGCTGGGCAGAAAGCTGCTTGGCCAGCTCGATGAGCTTCAGATCGACCTCCTTGATCTCGGGAAAATCGGTCTCGGAGATCTGCACCTCGTTGTCGGCGCTCTTCTGCAAGCGCTGCAGAATATCGAGGCCGCGCCGACCGCGGTTGCGCTTGAGCGGATCGGTGGAATCGGCAATTTGCTGGAGCTCTTTGAGAACGAACTGGGGCACCACCAGGCTTCCGTCGATGAAGCCGGTCTCGCAGATGTCCGAGATGCGGCCATCGATGATGACCGAGGTGTCGAGGATCTTGAAGCGCTTGACGCCTCCGCCTGCTTGAAAGAGAGCCTTGAAGCCCTCGACGGTCATCCACTCTCCCTTCTTCGCTCCCACTACCAGCCCCAGATAACCGAGGACCGTGGCGTAGAGCGCCTGAAGGAACGAGGCCGTCTCCTGGCTGATGACCATGCGGCGGGTGATGGCCCCGAAGCCGAGCGCCAGGGCCAGCCCGGCGGCGACACCGACGAGTCCACCGAAGAGCACCTTCGAGGTCAGGCGCCGCAGCTTCACCTCGCTGGCGATCATGCCGGCGGAGAAGGCCAAGCCCAGCACCAGGCCCTGTTCCGGCTTCAGGCCCCAGGGGTCCAGGAAGTAGCCCATACCGGCGCAGATGAGAATGAAGAGCACGCGGATCAGCATGAAGCCCATGATCGACCTCCATGAATGCGCCGCAGGGCGCCGGCAGGCTGCGGCCGGCCCGGCGGAAAAGCGGATATGGCCAACAGTATACGCCCTCGTTGCCCCTCCGCGGTACCGGTTGCCGGCATGCAAGAATATGCTATTCTGTAGCTCATATTGCTTGATTTACTAACAATCATATAATATGCTGTATTGGTCATGTGAAACTAGGCCCCGCCAGGGTGCCGCCCCGGTGGAGGGCAACCAACCATGGAGGTCTGAAGATGCAGCTCGTACGCTGGGATCCATTTCGCGATCTGAGGTTTTTGCACCGGCGCATGGATCGGCTGTTCAACGAGGCCCTGTCGGGATATCCGGACAGCGCCGAAGGTGAGCCGATCACCGCCAGCTGGGTACCCGCCGTGGACATCTACGAGGGCGACGCGGCGATCACGCTGCGGGCGGAGTTGCCCGGTTTGAGTGAAGACGACGTCGAGGTCACGTTGGAAGACGGACGGCTGACCGTGAAGGGCGAAAAGAAGCTCGAGCAGGAGGAAAAGGAGGGCGAGTACCGCCGTATCGAGTCCCGTTACGGGGCCTTCTACCGCAGCTTTCCGCTGCCCAACACGGTCGACAAGGAACAGATCAAGGCCCGCTTCGACAACGGTGTTCTCGAGGTCAGCCTGCCCAAGGCCGAGGCGGCCAAGCCCAAGCGCATCGCCGTCAGCAACAACTGAGCGCACCGCAGCGCCCGATCCGGCGGCGCCGAACAGGCCCGTCGCAGGGGAACTTGGAGATCCCTCCCCGCGACGGGCCTGGGCTCTAGCCTGCATTTCTCAACGGCGGTCGTTGCGAGGGGGCGGAGAGGCGCGCGGCT
>JBHHYG010000453.1:0-2744 GCA_046757445.1 Acidobacteriota bacterium | reverse complement strand
AAATCAACGTATTTTTAGTTATATAGAGTCCTTTCGCCGAAGGCGAAGTTCTGCCAGCTGCCGTCGCCGAGGCTCAGGCGTGCCGCCACCCGGCCGAGGGCGATGCCGATGCACAAGATCACTACCCCAGAGACGGCGGCGGGAAAGAGGCGGCGCAGGTAGCGGAGCAGGCGCGACGCCCCTACCGCCATCTCGATGAGGCCACCGACGAGCACCCCTCCCCACATGGCCCCGGCGCCGAGCTGGCGGGCAATCGGCGCCAGCGTGCCGGTGAGCGTCGCCGAGGGTCCCTGGATGATCGGCAGGCGGTTGCCGAGGGTAGTCTGCAGCAGGGTGGCGATACCCATCCCGAAGAGCGAGAAGTTGATGAAGCGCGCCTCTTCCGTTGCCGACATGCCGATAGCCGCTGCCACCGCCAAGGGCAGAACGAAGGGGGAAATATCCACCAGCGTGTGCTGCCAGCCCAACAGCAGGCACTCCCACCAGGCCTCGGGTCGCTCGTCGATGCGGTAGTCGGGCTGCAGGAGGCTTGGCATCTCCTCCCATACGGCCTCCTCGGTGATCTTCAATTCGGCCTCTTTAACTGCCGGCATCCACGCACCTCCGGCGGACGGCTCTCCTCGGCCTGCACGCACCATAGCCGTCCCGCAGCGCCCGCTCAACGCAGCCCCGCAGAGTGGGCTTGAGCTATTCCCCCCCGGCCCATATACCTTGAGAAAAGGTATAGTGAGATACGATGTATTTGTACGCGATCTATGGATTGCCCGAGGTGAGATCCGATGAGCACCACCGCGCCCCCGGACCCGCAAGCACTGCTGCCGCTCACCGTCCCGGTCTACACCACGTTGCTGGCACTGAACGACGCCGAGCGCCACGGTTACGCGATCATCATGGAGATCGAGCGCCGCACGGGAGGTGACGTCAGGTTGCGGACCGGCACCCTTTACACGGCGGTTCAGCGGATGATCAAGCAGGGGTTGATCGAGGAGTCGGACCGACGTCCCGACCCTGAGCTCGACGACGAGCGCAGGCGCTACTATCGCATCACCGAGTTCGGTCGCCAGGTTGCCGAGGCCGAGGCCCGGCGGCTCGAGCAGATGGTATCGCTGGCCCGCGACCAACGTCTGCTTTCCTCTGCCGGTGCCGGTACTGCGGACGAAGGGTGATGACGAGCCGCCCCATACCCCCCGCCGCCGAGCTGCTGGTCGCGGTCTTTCAGGCCGGCTACTGGTTGCTGTTGCGGGTGGTCCCCAGGGAGCAGTGGGCAGCCTGCGGCGCCGATATGCTCCAGACCTTCTGCACGCGCTGCCGCCGGACGCTGGCCGCCAGCGGCCCGATTGCCCTTGCCGGCGTCGTCGTTGCCGAGTATCTCGACCTGATCCGAATCGCGTGCCTGCGCCGAGGGTCGCAGGTAGCCGAGGCACCTGAGGAGAGCCGCCTTGCAGGGGACGGTGCCGGGTGGCCGAAGATCCCCGCGCGTCCAGGCCACGATGCAGCTCTGCCCGGCTCGCTGCAGAACGGGCTGTCGAGCGTCGTCCTCGACATCCGACACGCCACCCGCAGCTACGCCCGCCGGCCGGGCTTCACGGTGGTCGCGGTGCTCACCCTGGCCGTCGGCGTCGGCGCCAGCGCGGCCGTCTTCAGCGTCGTCGATTCCGTGTTGCTGCGGCCTCTGCCGTTCCGCGATGCGGACCGCTTGGTGGAGATCTGGAACTATTTCCCCGAGACGGGCGGTATGGTCCGAGGCATGACTCTCGACAAGCTGCGGGTCTGGAGACGGCAGCAAAACCTCTTCGAGCAGGTCGAAGGGTGGGACGCCGAGGGGTTCGCGATAACCGGCGAGGGCGAGCCGGAGCAAGCGGTGGGAGCGTACGTGACGCCGGGGTTGTTCGAGTTTCTCGGTGCGCAGCCGCGGCTCGGCCGCGACTTCGGGCCGGGTGAGGGCAGCGCCGATGCCGAGCCCGTGGCGTCGACCCGTCGCTCGTTGCTGCTGCTTTTCGGCGCCGTCGGCTTCGTGCTGCTGATCGCCTGCGCCAACGTCGCCAACCTGATGCTGGCCCAGTCGGCGGCACGGCAGCGCCAGCTCGGCATCCGTATGGCGCTGGGAGCCAGCCGCAGCCGTATCGCCCGCCAGGTGGTCACCGAGAGCCTGCTGCTCGGACTGGCGGGAGGTGGTTGTGGACTGCTGATCTCGTACTGGTTCGTGGCGCTGATCGCCGGGCTGGCCCCCAGGGATCTGAGGTTGTTCGGTAACAACCCGGGGGGGACAGAGTGGCGTGTATGGCTCTTCGGACTGGTGCTGGCGCTGGCGGTCGCGATCGCCGCCAGTTTGGTACCTGCCTTGCGCGGCACCCGCATCGGTGGGCTCTCTCGTTGCCAGACTGGACGTCAGCTCAGCGGCTCGCCGGCGCAGCGCCGACTTCGTGCCGGTCTCGTGGTTGTCGAAGTCTGCCTGTCGATGATCTTGCTGATTGGGGCGGGGCTATTGATCAACAGCTTCGTGCGGCTCCGTGCCGTAGATCCCGGCTTCGATACCGACCGGGTCCTCACCGTAGCGTTGCAGCTCCGCAAAGAGCGCTACCCGGAGGCGGTACAGCAGATGGCATTTCTCGACGACCTGAAGGAGGTTGTTGCCAGCTTGCCCGGCGTCGAGAGCGTCGCGGTGGCGGGTGGCTTGCCGCCCGCGTCGCTAGCCCGCATTTCTCAACGGGTTGCGTCGCGAGGGCGTGGGAAAGGGTGCGGGC
>JBHHYG010000452.1:0-2745 GCA_046757445.1 Acidobacteriota bacterium | reverse complement strand
GGCCGCAGCAGGAGGGCGATGAGAAATGCGGGCTAGGGCCCCTGTACCCGTGTCAGGGCTCTTATAGGCAATGGCCGCAAGCGGGGCTATGCTGGAGCAACGACCCTCGCCCGTGAGAGTTGCCCTCATCCCCCTCCTGACCCATGCCATCTCCCTGGCCGCAAGGCTTTCCCCGCATCCCGGACGAGGACTGGTGCCACCGGCCCATCGAGACCCTGGCGCGCAAGTACGACACCGTCGAGCATCACGGCTGGTACCGCAACCTGGAGCCGACGGTGGCGCAGCTGTGCAGCTATCTACGCGATGACCATCTGCTGCTCGATTACTCGGGCGGCACCGGCATCTTGACGGAGCGGCTGATCGCCGGATGCCCCGACCGACACTTCGGCATCCTCATCGTCGACTCATCGCCCAAGTTCCTGCGCCTGGCGCTGGAAAAGTTCGAGCAGGAAGAGCGGGTGGCTTTCCGTCTGATTCGCTACTTGAAGGACGAGAAGCGCTTGCAGCTTGTCGATGAAGTGCTGGAGCGGCCGTTGCGCGAGCGCGGCGTCGATGCCCTCGCTTCCACCAACGCCATCCACCTCTACTACGATCTCGAGGAGACCCTCCGATCCTGGGCCCACGTGCTGCGGCCCGGCGGCTGCGCCTTCGTGCAATCGGGCAACATCCGCAATCCGGCGGCGGCGCCGTCGGAATGGATCATCGACGAAACGGTGGAGGCCGTTCACCAACGAGCGATGATGATCGTGGGACAGCAACCACGCTACGCTCTCTACCGGGAGCTGCTCGACGACACCGAGCGCATGCGAGAATACGACCGCCTGAGAAGAAAGTTCTTCCTCCCCGTGCGCCCTCTCGACCACTACAACCGGGCCTTCCGAGACGCCGGTTTCCGCATCGTCGGCGTCGACTACCATCCCATCGAGGCGCGCGTCGACGAGTGGCGCGCGTTCCTGGCCACCTACCATGAGGGGATCCTCGGCTGGGTCGGCGGATCACAGAAGATCGAGGGCCATCCCCCCACCGAGGCCGCCCTGCGCCATCGCCTCGAGCTGCTCGAGGCTGCGATGTCGCAGCTCTTTCCCCACCGCAGCACCTTCCAGGCTGGCTGGACCTACATCACCGCCCAGCGAAAAGAAATGTAGCCCCTCTAGTGCGACCGTTCCCCGTTGCCTGCCGGCCCGTTTTCCCAATCCTGGGCGCTGGAGATGTTCGGGTAACCCCAGTCTTCGCCGTTCCAGCCGGAAAAGCCCGCCATCCGGAAGGCCCAGAAGCCGGTCGTCATGTCGGAGATGACGATCAATCCGTCGGCGTTGCGCACGTCCACGCCCCAGGCACCGGCCATCACGCCGCCCCTCTCGTCGCTGCCCGGCAAGAATGTGTCGTAGTAGGCGACGGTGACAGGGTTCTTCGGATCCATGAGGCTGAACACCTGCAGGCCGTCGAGATAGCCTGAAACGAATACGTAGGGCCAGCGCACCTCGTGGTTGTGGACCAGGTGGCGCCAGTCGGCCGTCCACGCCGAGATGGGGCGCCGGATGTTCTGGACCTCACCGTCGAGCGCCGGCTTCATGTCGTAGATGCGCAGCGGCGCGTATTGGTATTCGGTCTCGCCGACAGCGTAGCGACCATCGGGCGACGGCGTGAAGGTGTGGCCCCAGTCGACGCCGGCGATGCCAGTGAGCGTGAACTCGAGCTTGGGATTCTCGAGGTCGGTGACGTCGTAGACGTAATAGCCGCCCGTGCCGCCGCCGTAGAAGCGATCCTGCTCGCTGTCGGTGTGGTAGCCAACGTATAGGTCGTGGTAACCGTTCAACGGGCCGGTAGACTGCGTCGTACCGATCGGGACGTCTGCCACCAGCGCCGCCTCTCCGTGCTCGCCGCCCCTGCCCTCGACCAGATAGCCGAGGTCGTAAACGTGCGCCACCGGGGCGCGCACCGTGGTGAACAGCAACACGCGGCCATTGCTGTGCTTGTAGATGAAGATGTTGTGGAAGCCTCCGGGGTTCTCGGGATCCCGGATGCGTCCCACCTCCTTGACGGTCGAGACGTCGGGGAGGCCGGTGACATCGAACACGACGGCGCCGAGATCGTGGTCGGGGCCACCCTGCCGGAACTGCAGCGACAGCACCACGTAGGTGCGGCCGTTCCATTCGAAGTACTTGATGTCCTTGCCACCGCCGCCGACGTGTAGGTCCTGGTTCTCGATACGCCAGCGGTAGATCACCTCGGGATGGCGGGGATCGTGGATATCGATGACGTCCATGCCCATCTCGCCAGTGTCACCAATCACCTCCCGCGCCAGGTAGACGTAGGGGCGCGACAGCTCCTGCTCGATCTCGATGTCGGAGACGCTCAGCTCCGCACCCAGCGGCAGGTGGGCGACAACCTCGATATTGTCACTGCCCCGCTTCGCAGGGGTCCATTGCTGCGATGCGGCAAGGGGGGCAGTCGCCCCCAAGAGGACAACGCCGAGAAGGATCACGAAAGAGGTCAGTGGACGGTGCATTCTCACGGGCTACCTCGCTGGATACGGTGCGCGGTGGAAGATGGTGACGGAAGCTGAACCCACACGGGCCGCAGCCTCAAGCCATTCAGACTAGCCCCCGGCGGAGGCCGAATCAACGGTGCGGTGCTGGATCCAACCTGTGGGCATGACATCCAGCAGTCTCCACCACGCCTTGCGCTTCCTCGCCGAGGGCGGGAGTCGAACCCGCACTGGGGAGCACCCCACTGGATTTCGAG
>JBHHYG010000451.1:0-2796 GCA_046757445.1 Acidobacteriota bacterium | reverse complement strand
CGTAGCCGGTGCCGATCACATAGGTCACCTGCTCTTCGCGGAGCTTGGCCTCCCTGAGCGCCTCCAGGAAGGCCTTCTCGGCCGCCTGCACCACGTTGGCGCCGGTGTCGAGCAGCGCGCGCCCTGCGATCTGGCGATCCTCATCGATGACGATGGCCTTTGTCTGTGTCGAGCCGACATCCACTCCAGCTGCGTATGGCATGAGAACGCTCCTTAAGCCTTTGTAGCCGCCAGCGCCTTGTTGTGCCGGGAGGTGAGCCCCTCGAAGTAGGCGTCGATCCTGTTCTTCATCTGCGCCTCGGAGACGACGCGGCGATCCATCATGTCCGACTCGATGAACAGTGTCGGTATATCGTGCTGCTCGGTCAGGGAGCGGCGGCCGTCAGCCAGCCCGGTGGAGACCGTGCGGCAAGACTTGATTGGGTGGTACACCACTCCGTCGAGGTGGAAAGGATCGATCATTTCCATCACCACGCGGTCGTGGTGGAACATGCTATCCATGGCGTCGCGCACGCTGTGCAGCACGCCCGCGGACAGGCTCTCGATGGGTTTTGTCACGTCGTACTGGAAGCCTCGATTGGCGCCGCCCGACGCGAACCATAGGTAGGTTGAGTTGACGAAGGTTCCGCCGCGGCCGGTGAACATTTCGCTGAAGCGCCGGAAGATGGGATAACAGGGCACGCCGACGAAGGCCAGGCGGTAGAGCTCTTCGGTGAGGGTCCCGATCTGGTTGGCTGCCTTGAACTCCATTTCCTCCTGGAGGCGCACGAAATAGTCGGCACCGGCCTTGGTGCCGCGCAGAGCGTTGGCGGCACCCAGATAGACCGTGCCGTCGGTGAGCGCATTGAACACCGAGGGCCGCGAACTGTTGAGCCTTAGGACCTGTTCCCATGCCTTGTGCAGCGTGTTGGTGTGGGTGAGCACCTCGCGCAGCTTGTCGATATCGAACTTTGTGCCTGTGACCTTCTCGCAGAGCTCGATCAGTTCGCGGATCTGGACCTCGACGTATTTGCGGTCGTTTTCGAAATCGGCGTCGCCGGCCTTGCTGGTCTTTCCGCCCTCCCGCGTGCCCGGCACGTCGATAGTGAAGATCGGAACCTCATACATGCGCTCCCAGATCTCCGCCCACTTGATGTAGGTGTTGCAGGCGTTGGTGAGCACGACCAAGCTCGGCTTGGGGATCTTGCCCATGGGGTGTTGGCCGCCCCGCAACTGCACGGCCACGTCGGCCTTGACGTAGCCGCAGATATCGGGCGAGTAGCCATAGTCCTCGGCCTCCGCCAGATATTCGTGGGCCGTGTGGCGCACTGCTGTCTGCAGTGAGTTGATCTCCGGGAAGACCACGGGCAGGTCGAAGGACTTGAGGATCTCATTGATGCTTCCCATGACAAAGACATAGGCTGAGGGGCCGCCGGTTTCTGCGGTCTCGTTGAGGGTTGCGAACCACTCCCGGAACAGGTCGGCGCCTTCGGTGTTGCCGCGGCCAATGATCTCGTTTGTTGCCGGATTCATATTATTCTCCTGCGGCTCCATCAGTCGAAGAGAAGGTTTTCCACGAATGTGTCGATTTGCAACTCCAGGTGCTCGAAGGAGGTCATGTTCTCCTCGAACTCGCTCACAAAGTAGGGGATGCCCGCTTTGTCAAGGGCGTAGGTGTAGGCCACCTGCTCTTCGAGACCCGGTTCGCACATCTTGGCGGCGGCCACGATCACCGCATCGGCGCCGGACCCCTTGATCCGCTGGAGCAGCATCTTTTCCTTGGGCTTGCGCAGGTCATGCTGCACGGGGCTGTAAGAACTCTGCCCGACATACGCCTCTGCCATGTTCAGGAGCGGGTCGCCGCTGGTTTTCACGTCCCCGGTGATCCAGCGCAGGCCGATGAGAAAATCGTCGTCGACGATGTAGCAGGTGCGGCCGAGCACGCGCACCAGGTCGAGGGGCGGCTGCTCGCAGAAGGCGCCCTCGAAGACCACGCGAACGCGATCCTCTTTCTTCGCGGCCCGCCGGCGGATCAAGGGCAGCGCCCAGCGCAGGAGCTCGTTGTGCTCCTCCCTGGGGACCATGCCGCCCACCGCCACCAGGCAGTAGGCATCTTCAGCGGCGATGAGCCAGGGTGTCTCGCGCTCGATGTCGTAGAGCTCGCGCAAGAGAGACCGGTTCTCATTGAAGACCTTGATGGATGCGGCGAGATCCTCGCCGGTGATGCTCCTGCCGGCCACCGCCTCAAGCTCGCGCTTCAGCCGATGGTATTCGCCGCGCAGGTAGGCCGCGCTGTGCTTGCTGTTGGGGTTCTGGGGCAGGTAGAGAATCTGGCAGGAAAAATCCGTATTGCGCTGGAAGATCGGCCCCATGTTGCGCGCCGAATCGCAAATGGGGTGGGTCACGAACATGTCGAGCTGCAGGCGCCCGGAAAGCTGGAGTTCCAGGGAGGTCTTGAGGATCGAGCACAGATACGAGCCGAAGTGGGAATCGGCCTTGGTGCACTCGATGGATGCGCCGCAAATCTTCACCGGCAACATGCCGGCGGCATGGGCGATCTCTTCCGGGAAGTAGACCTGGAAGTGGCCAAGGATCTTGCCGCCCGCCGCGCGCCAGCGTGCGGCGGGGGCGTAGTCGGAGTCGTCCACAAGATCACGGCACGCGAGGAGAGCGTCGTCCAGCGGCTTGTCGCGCCACTCAGTGAATACGGGCTTCATCATCGGCTCCCTTCGAACGCGCGGCCGCTCCGTGGAAGAAGAGGCTCAAGACCATGTCCAGCTTGGCATCGGTGTCCAGTTGCTGGTCGGCATAAGGAGT
>JBHHYG010000450.1:0-2803 GCA_046757445.1 Acidobacteriota bacterium | reverse complement strand
ATCGAGCGGCAGCCCGACTACTTCGTCGGACCGCAAGAGGAGGCCCTGCAGAACGTCGTCAGTGAATTCACCCTGATCAAGGCTTCCAACAACCAGCCCATACGCTGGTTCGAGTTCGACAGCGGCGGCTTCATCACCTGGTTCTTCAACAGGCGCCAACCCGGCGTTCCCGGCGGCGGCAAGAAGCAGGTCAAGGCCGCCCTGAAGACGCTCTCGATGATCGGCAACATCGATTATCGCTTCGGCGGCAAGAAGGGAGCCAAAGGGGGGCTGATTGGTTTCGACGACGTCAACGTCGTCCTACAGAACGACCCGAACGATGAGGTCGAGGACTTCGACTGCAACGCCGGTGGTGTGCTCGCCGAGGCCAGCCCCTGGTTCAATCAGTTCAGCACGGCCACAAAGAACGGCAAGACGTTCATCATCACCGCCGGAGCCGATGTCGTCTTCAACGACGGCATCAAGTGCTTCTACAAGGCCAGCCCCAACGCCAAGAAGGCGCACGAGGAGATCGTCGCCCACGAGCTCGGCCACACCCTCGGGCTCGGCCATTCCTGCGGCGACGACGACGGCTCGAGCCCGCCCTGCAGGAGGGCCAAGCTCGATCAGGCAATGATGCGGGCCTTCGTCCACGACGACAGCCGTGGGGCCCAGCCCAACAGCGACGACAAGAGGGGGCTTACCGGCAACCTTGGCCTTCGGTATCACTGATCAGAGGTTGCTGGGGGCTTTCTCCCAACGCGCGAATTCCGGGCCATTCCGGAACCTCGAAGAAAGTGGCTCCGCCGGTCACTCGCCGACCCGATCCAGCTCCTGCTGTCGTAGCTTGGCCCTTTGCACCTTGCCGGTAGGGGTGCGCGGTAAGGCATCGACGAAGTCGATGGCGCGGGGGTACTTGTAGGGGGCGATCCGCTGCTTGACGAACTCCTGGAGCTCTTGCACCAGGGTCGCGTCCCCCTCCATGCCCGGCCGCAACACCACGAAGGCCTTGACGATGTTGCCGCGCTGCGCGTCCGGCGCCCCGACGACGGCACATTCCTCCACCGCGCGGTGGGCCAGCAGCGCCTCTTCCACCTCCGGGCCGGAGATGTTGTAGCCGGAAGAGATGATCATGTCGTCGGCGCGGGCCTGGAACCAGAAGTAGCCGTCCTCGTCCACTGAGTAGGCATCACCGGTGAGGTTCCAGCCGTCGACCACGTAGCTCGTCTGGCGCTCGTCGGCGAGGTAGCGGCAGCCGGTCGGCCCCCGCACCGCCAGCCGGCCGACCTCTCCCGCAGGCAGCGGCTCGAGGTTTTCCCCCACCACCTGCGCCTGGTAGCCGCGAATCGGCTTGCCGCTTGCACCTGGCCGGATCTGGTCGCCGGCGGCGGAGAGGAAGATGTGGAGCATCTCGGTGGTGCCCAGGCCGTCGATGATGCGGATGCCGGTGACCTGGCGCCAGGCCTCGAAGGTTGAAAGAGGAAGCTTCTCTCCGGCCGAGACACACTTTCTCAGACTGGAAAGATCGAACTTCCCGGCCATCGAGAGCATGGTGCGATAGGCGGTGGGCGCGGTCACCAGGATGGTGGCCCTGTACCTGTGGATGGTTTCCAGCAAAGCTTCCGGCGCCGGTCGCTCGAGCAGCGCCGTGGAGGCCCCGAAGCGCATGGGAAACAGCACCAGCCCGCCGAGCCCGAAGGTGAAGGCGATCGGCGGGCTGCCGCAGAAGATATCGTCGGCCCGCGGCTTCAAGGTCGAACGCGGGAAGCAGTCGCAGGCCGCCATGACGTCGCGGTGGAAGTGCATGGTTCCCTTCGGCAACCCCGTGGTCCCCGAGGTGAAGGCGATCAGGCAGACATCGTCGGCCGCCGTGTCGACGGCCTCGAACCTCGGCGGTTTCGCCGCCATGCGAGCCTCGAGCGAATCGGGGTCGTCGCTATTGAAGAAGAGCAGTTGTTGCAGCGTCTTCGATTCCGCCAGCGCCAGCTCCATCTCCTCGCGCAGACGAGCGTCGCAGACAGCGAGCCCCACCTCGGCCTTATCGGCTATGTAGGTGAGCTCGCGCCAGCGCAGCAGCGGCATGGTGGCCACCACCACCGCCCCGGCCTTCACCGCCGCGAACCAACAGGCCACCAGCATCGGATTGTTGGAGGCGCGCAACAGCACCCGGTTGCCGGGCTGTAGGTTGAAATCCTCGACCAGGACGTTGGCGATGCGGTCGGCCTTCTCGCGCAGGTCCTGGTAGCTCCACACCTGGTCGCCGAAATAGAGGAGCGGCCGGGAGCCGAGCCTTGCCACCTGCTTGTCCAGCAGCTCCGCAGCGCAGTTGATCTGTGACGGGTAGGCGGCGAGCTGCGGCAGGACCGAGTAGTCCATCTGCGGCCACGTCGACGGCGGCGGCAGGTGATCTCGCGTGAAGGTATCGACGTGGGCGGATACGCCAACCGGCGCCTCGAGCACGATAGCCTCTCCCCACGGAAGCTGTACCAGAGGTCGAGAATGGCCGCTTCCGCAGCCTGTTAAGATACCAGAGCCGGGTTGGAGGGAAGTTGCGTGCACAGCCGGCAGCGACCCTGCTTCCAGTGGCGATCTCGGCAGGAATGACCGTTACACCCGTTCCGGGAGAGTCAGACGATGAGGGCGATCTTCGTGATGGTCAAGTGCGAGCTCGGCAAGGCCTACGCCGTCGCCGATCATATTGTCGAGAATATCGAGGAAACCTCGGAGGTCTACTCCACCTCCGGCCAGTACGACCTGCTGGTGAAGTTCTATTTAGAAGAGAGCGTGGATACCGGCCATTTCATCTGCGAAAAGGTCCAGACGA
>JBHHYG010000449.1:0-2811 GCA_046757445.1 Acidobacteriota bacterium | reverse complement strand
CACCGCTTTCCGGCAGGCGCACCGCAACGGCGATCTTCGTTTCACCGCCCGCTTTTGGTAGCGGCAAGATGAAAAGGGACCGCGTGGCCACGTGAAAAGGGACCCCTGAGGAGCTGGCCAAGGGCCTCCTGGTGGGGTATCGAGAACGGCAGTCAGAAATCGTTTTCGAACCCCGAGCCAGGAGGACCCAAGGAGGTGATCAGGATGTCTCAATGGGCGGAGATCCGCCACATGCATTTGGTGGACGGGATCCCGAAGAAGCAGATCGCGCGGCGGCTGGAGTTGGATGTCAAGACGGTACGTCGGGCCATTGAACGGCCGGAGCCGCCGGCGAGGGCGGCGGTGCCGCGGTGTTGGCGGCTGGATCCTTGGCGGGAGCAGATCGAGGGGTGGCTACTTGAGGATTGCAGGTTGACGGCGAAGCGGATCCGCCGGTTGTTGATCCCGCTGGCGGGCCCGATCCCGGGCCGGACGGTGCGCCGATACGTGGCGAAGTTGAAGGCGGAGCTGTATCCGAGGGAAGCGTACGTGCACCGGAGCGCGGCCCCCGGGGTGACGATGGAGGTCGACTTCGGCGAGTCGTGGGCGGTGGTGGGCGGCGAGCTGCACAAGGTCAAGTACCTGGTGGCGACGCTGCCGTATTCCAACGTGTACTTCGCGAAGGCGTATCCGATCGAGCGACTCGAGAGCCTGCTGGATGGGATCCAGGAGGCCTTCAGGTACTTCGGCGGGGTGGTTGAGCGGGTGGTGCTGGACAACACGTCGATCGCGGTCAAGAAGGTGTTGATGGGGCGCGATCGGGAGCTCACCGAGGCGTTCGACGCCTTCCGGGGAGCGTATCCGTTCGCGGCGGAGTTCTGCGCGCCGGCGAAAGGTTGGGAGAAGGGTTCGGTGGAGACGGGCGTGAAGTACGTGCGCAACAACGTGTTCTTGCCGATGCCCCAGGTCGAGAGCTGGAACGAGCTCAACGAGCTGATCATCCAAGAGCTGGAGGCCGATCTGGAGGGGCGCCGGCTGGAGGATGGTCGCACGGTGCGGGAGGCGTGGGCCGCGGAGCGGCAGTACCTGAGAGCGTTGCCGGCGCATCGTCCCGAGACGTGCCGGGTGGTGGCCCGGGTGGCGGACAAGTTCGGCAACGTGAAGGTGGATCGGGTCAGCTACTCGGTGCCGATCCGGCACGCGTACCGTCCGGTGTGGGTAAGGGCGTACCACGACCGCGTCGAGATCGCCGCCGGCGCCGAAGTGGTGGCGCGGCACGAGCGTTCGTTTCGCGAGGGAGCGAAGGTGATCGAGCCGCTGCACGTGCTGCCGTTGCTGGAGAGGAAGCACCGAGCGGTCAACGAGGCGACGGCGCTGCAGGGATGGAAGCTACCGAAGGTGTTCCTGAGGTTGCGGGATGAGCTGCGCAAGCGTACGCGCAAGCCGGATCGTGAATGGATCCGGGTGTTGCGGCTGATGGAGAACCACTCCGAACACGAGGTCGAGGCAGCGGTCGTGGAGGCGCTCGAGAGCGGCTCGCCGCGTCTCGAGACGGTGCGCTTGTTGCTGCGGCGACGGCAGCAGGGAGAGGCGCCCGAGATCCGCCCGGCACCGGTGCAGCGAACGGACCTGGCCGCCATCACGGTACCGGCGCCGGAGTTGGCAGCCTATGACGCGCTGTCGAGGACGAGCTGATGGCAAAGGCGAAGATCCCGGAGCCGCCACACCTGCTGGCGGACCTCAAGACGCTGTATCTGTCGACGATGGCAGCGCAGTGGCGCCAGATCGCCGAAGAGGCCAAGAGCAAGCGGCTCCCTCACGCCGAGTACCTCGCCCAGCTTGCACACCTGGAGGTCACCGGCCGGCGGGAGCGGAGGATCCAACGACGGATCAAGGATGCGCGCTTCCCGATGCTCAAGACGCTCGATGCGTTCAACTTCGATGCCCAACCGGGCCTGGACCGCGACGAGGTACTGGAACTGTTCGGCTGCGAGTTCATCGAAAAGGCCGCCAACGTCGTGCTGGTCGGCGGCGTCGGCACCGGCAAGACCCACATCGCCATCGCCCTGGGGATGGCCTGCTGCCAGAACGACTACCGGGTGCGGTTCACGACCGCCGCCGAGCTGACCAACATGCTCGTGGAGGCCAAGAGCCAGGATCGGCTCTCCCGCAAGCTCGAGCAGCTCGCCCGCTTCGACGTCGTCGCGATCGACGAGCTCGGCTACGTGCCATTCGACAAGCAGGGTGCGGACCTGCTGTTCGGCTTCATCACCCGGGTGTACGAGCGCCGCAGCCTGATCGTGACGACCAACCTGCCGTTCGCCAAGTGGTCGGAGGTGTTCCTCGATGCTACGGCCGCGGCCGCGGTGATCGACCGCATCGTGCATCACGCGACGGTGCTGAAGACCGAAGGCGACAGCTACCGGCTCCGCACGGCCACCCGCCAGCGGCGCCGCCGGGCTGCCGCGAAATCATCATGAGGGCGGACTTCCGGGGGTACCGCAGGCCGGGGTCGAAGCGACATCGGCCCGTACCGAGCCGATCAGCGCCTCGCTTTCTCCGACTTGACCATCCACCGGGCCGTAGCTGTGGAAAACGGCCCCCTTCCCCCGTACCCCCATCCCCGAGGTCAGGCTATGGAAAACGCTCCGCGTTTCCCACAACCTGACCCGCTACTACTGCGACCAAAGGAGGGTCTACTCACGTAGTTGTCGTCATGCATCAGGGGGTCCCTTTTCACGTGGCCGCAAAGGTCCCTTTTCTACTTGCCATTACCAGCGGTTGATGAGATTCAGGAATCGTAGGAACTCCTGATGGCGATGGCGCTGCATA
>JBHHYG010000448.1:0-2828 GCA_046757445.1 Acidobacteriota bacterium | reverse complement strand
GCCCATCCAAGGGGCGACGAGCGAGACGATGCCCGTGAAGAGGAGCGCGTTCGTTTCTGCCTGCTTGCCCTGGCGGACGCAGTAGTACTCCTGCCCGCATTCACGACAGAAGACGAGCGGCAACAAGGCGCGGGCACGGTCGCCGGGCACGTACTGCTGGCCCTGCAGGGTGAGGTAGCGCTCGGCCTCCGCCTCCGGCGTCGCGTAGACCGTGTCGCCCCGGCTGATGAACTGGTGCAGCCGGAACGAGAAGACGGGGAATCGTGTCTGAGGATCGGGCTCAGCTTTGTAGCTCGCCAGCAAGTGCCGCTCGATGGCGCGCCGGCAGGCATCCTCGGGCAGGCCTGCACGTTTGGCGAGTTCCTTTGCGGCGCCTCCCTCTCCTGTGATGCTGCGGGGCCTGCGGCGAATCAGTCGGCCCGTCTCTCCCTCGCGTTCGAGGCCAAACTCGCTCTCAATCCAGCTCGAGAGAGGGTCCGCGGCGAAGGACTGGAAGTCCTGCGAAGGAGGCGCCTCTGATTCTATCCGAGTCCGAAGATCGTCCACGAAGCTCGCAGCCTCCAAATCCCTTTCTGGAGTAGATCGACGAACCGTCTCCCCGATTACGTGCTCCGGCTTTACGACTGTACCGAAGATCCGTGTCGCCACGCCGGCTACTTCCGCACGCTGCTCCTTGTAGGTTCCCTCTCCAGCGAGGGTCGCCGAGGTCCCCACGATCTGGAGCTCGTCCGCAGCAACGGCCTCCCTGGTGCGACGGACCAGCAGGGCGATGTCCGCTCCCTGCCGACCCCGGTAGGTGTGCAGCTCGTCGAGCACGAGGTATTTGAGACCCGTTGCCGCCTCGACGATCTTGCGATCGAAGGTGCGCGTGAGGATCAACTCCAGCATCACGTAGTTGGTGAGCAGGATGTCCGGTGGGTTCTCGATGATCTCGGCCTTGCGCTCCTCGTCCTCCTGGCCGGTGTAGCGGCGGAAGGTCACCGGAGGCCTGCCAGCCGGGTAGCCACGGCAAAGGAAGCGCTCCAGCTCGCCCATCTGGCTGTTGGCCAAGGCGTTCATCGGATAGACAATGATCGCCTGGATGCGTTTGCCGTTCCCCGGCGCGCTGGCCTCGCCGGTGTCTCGGCTGCGGAGCACGTGATCGACGATCGGGATGATGTAGGCGAGGCTCTTACCTGAGCCCGTGCCGGTGGTCAGGACGTAGTTGTGTCCTTCAGTAGCGATCCGCACCGCCTTGGACTGATGGCGGTGGAGTCGCAGCTCGCGGCCCGGGTCGTTGTCGTCCTCCTTGATGCGGAAGATCCGGCGGCATTCCTCATGCAGGAGGCCAGTGTCGACGAGCTCCTCGATGGAGTCTCCAGGCTCGAACGATGGGTTGACCTGGATCAGCGGATCCGGCCACAGCAGCCCTGCGTGGAACTCTCCTTCGACCCTATCGCGAATGCGCTCGTCACGGATCTCGATGAAGCTGCGGACGAACTTCGAGTAGTCGGCAACGAGCTGGTCGCGAAGCTCGAAGACGTTCATGCCAAGGCCAGGATCTCGCGTTGGACGTAGCGGCGGAACGCGTCGGGGTCGGTGAAGTAACGGTATCCGGAGCGGTTCGCGGCTTCGATGGTGTCGCGTGACTCATCGATGAGCAGCGCTGCCGGCGCACTCAGGCCCTCCTGCAAGCCGTTCGGCCAGGCCAGATCGAGGATCGCAAGCGGCTCGCCGGTGACCCCGTCAGCAAGCTCGTACATGTACTCGCCCGACGGAAGCCCCTGTTCGATGACCCAGTCGTTGCACTTCCGGATCAGCGCTTCCTCCTCCTGGCTTCCCACGCCACCCGGGACTAGCATGCCCCCTCTCACCAACAGGCCCTCGGTGACTTCCGATTCCGGGATGTCGCCCGCGACAAGGGTTTCGAGGAACTTGTTGGCTGCCTCAGCTAGCAGCTCGCGCCGCGCCTGCAAGAACTCAAGGTAGTTTTCAACCTTCCATAGCTCCCGATCCATGGGGATCCAGTGCGACTCCACCGCGCCGGGCTGCTTCTCGACGAACTCCTCGAGGTACTCGGCTGGGGGCCGATCCTTGATACGTTGGTTCGTCTCCTGTGTCAGGAAGGTGAAGTTGGCGATGGCGTTGACTTGCGGCTTATCGTAGTCGTGCTTGTACAGCAGGGCCTTGGGGAAGATGTGATGGAGCTGCAAGTCGGTATGGAAGCCGAGCAGGTGCTTCGAAAGCTCCAGCCCTGTGTCCCAGTCCCGCGCCTTCCATACCCGTGTGAGCATGTAGAGCAACGGATAGAAGCGCGCCCCACGACTCCAGCCCATGAAATCGTTGGCCTGAAGTCGCAGGTCGCCGCGGTTCTGGCGCAGCTTGCTGATGAGGCGATCGAGGGCGCCGTCGGTGACGTCGATGAGATCGAGGTCCTGGTTGAGGATGGTCTCGGTGGAGCCGGCGTAGCGGCCCCAGAGGAACGTGTGGATGTACCAGTACAGCATCTTGTCCCACTCTGTGTGGTCGTGGAGGTTGCCGCCGCGCTGCACGAGGTAGCGGGTAAGCAGCGGAAAGGAGTAGCGGCTGCCGAGCACCCGGTCGTGATCGAGTCCCAGGCGCGTGGCGATCATGTTGAGCAGGGTGTCGATGGCACGCTCCGCCTGCTCGAGGCCTTTCTTGAAGGTCGGGGGATCCACGTCCCTCAGAGCGGAGAACAATGCCTCGCCGGTCAGCACCGTGTTGGTGCAACGAAGCAGCCACTCGAGTCGGAAGTTGAAGCCGGCTTCTTTCCATTTCTCGAGGCGTTCGTTGAGCTCGTCGCGGGCCTCAGGCCACTGGGCGCAGAT
>JBHHYG010000447.1:0-2834 GCA_046757445.1 Acidobacteriota bacterium | reverse complement strand
ATGTTGCACTTGTTCCTGCGTCGGCGCGGTCATGTCTTCGACCGGCTCGTGCAAGAGCATCAAACCGGCGTCGTTAATCCACTACCTGGCCCTGCTCGGCTGGTCGCCGGGTAATGACCGCGAGGTGTTCACCATCCCGGAACTGACCCGCGAGTTCAGCTTGGAGCGCGTCACCCAGTCCAACGCGGTCTTCGATGTGGAGAAGCTGGCCTGGCTCAATGGCAGCTACATCTCCGAGGTCCCAGCGGGCGAGTTGCGCATTCCGGTGCGTGATGCGCTGAGCAACCGCGGTTGCTGGCAAGAAGAGCTCGACATGGAACGACGCGACTACTTCTTCGCCCTCATCGCACTTTGGCAGTCGCGCTCGCGCACCATCAACGATCTGGCCGACAACATTGCGCCGTTCCTCACCGAAGCCTTCCCCTACTACCCCGACGCCATCACCGAGCACGTCAAGGGGAAGGACCTGCTGGGACCGATGGAGGCCCTGCGGGAGACCTTCTCCCAGGTCGACCCGTGGAACGAGGAGGAGCTGGAGAAGACGCTGAGAGAGGTGGCTGCAGGCTTCGACCGCGAGGCCGGAGATCTGATTCATGCCTGCCGTGTGGCGCTGACCGGCAAGAAGGCCTCTCCCGGCATCTTCGAGGTTCTCGAGCTCATGGACCGGGAGAAGACCCGCGTTCGCCTGGGACGCTTCATTCGCTACCTGAGCAAGGTGAAGCAGGCCCAGAAGGGCCGACAGGCGGTGGCCTCCTGAGATGGGCGCTTCGAGACTGTTTGGACGACGACTAGCCGGCATATCTCACCACCTTCCTACTGCAGTGGTGCTGCTGTCGCTGGCCATCGCCGGTCTTGCCGGAGCCACCCAGGCCGACGACCCGGTACGGCCCTCCCCGTGGATCGAATCACGGGCGCCAGAAGCCTTCGGCGCCAGCGCCAGCGAGCCGCTGCGCCAGTGGGGAGCAAGCTACCGCGTCGATGCCACAGTGCTGCTGCCATTGGGTCTCTTTTCCATCCCCATCACCACTCGTGAAGGAGTGGGTTTCGGCAGCTTCGGGGTGCACGATTACCTCAACGCCCGCAACGAGAGTAGGCGTGCCTTCGAGTTTTTCGCCGCTTCCTTGCCCGAACGTGCCCGTGGCCTCAATCGCCTCGGTTTCCTGCGGGAAGTGACGAGCTTTGTCGACGGCGGCGCCGTGTGGACCGCCTATTTCGGTGTCATCTCGGCGACTCGCGAGAAGTCCAGAGAGGAGGCCGAGAAGGTGCTGGACAAGGAGATCGAGACGCAGCCCTTCTCCATCATCGACGGTCTCATCAACCCCTCGGAGGCCACGAACGGCGTCACCAAGTTCGAGCTCTCTGGACGGTGGGAGACGGCTGCCGACCTCTACGCCGAGGTTCAACCCCACATGCAGGGATACTCTCCCGATTACACCCGAGAGATCCCGAATCAGGACGGACGCGCCTACCGCCAGCCACTCGCCTTTCTGGGCGGGCTTCAGGCCAGCTTGCAGGCGGTCGCCGCCACTGTGACCGCTGGCGAGAATCCGAAGAAGCTGCGCCAGCGCTACGTCCACAACGGCACGGTATTCCGATTCGAGGTCGACGATATCGACCGGGACGAGGGACAGGGGCGCAAGTTCGTCGCCAGTGGCTGGGTCATCTCACCGAAACAGGTCCGGCGCATTCACTACAAGGTGCGTGACAGCAAGAACCATCAGGTGGACCACTTCTGGGTGTGGGTCGAGTTGCCGCCTGCCAGCAAGGAGACAACCCTGGACGAGCCCATCGTTCCCATCGCTTTCCAGCTCAAGCCGCGCGCCTTCCTGCGGCTGCGAGCCGTGCGCGTCGGCTCCTAGCCCGCATATCTCATCGCCCTCCCGCTGCGGGCGCGGATAGGCCCGCGCTTGCGCGGGCCAGGAATTGCGAACCACCGCCGGGGTTCATATCATCAGCGGTGTTGGGAGGTCGTCCAACCGGCAGGACATGCGGCTCTGGACCGTAGAATCGGGGTTCGAATCCCTGCCTCCCAGCCATTTCTGACTCGACCTCCGACTCTTATCTTTACCCCGATTCTTCACTGACTCCCGCCTCCCTCGGGTGTCAGCTCCGCCCCTGCTGACCGTTGACCATCGGCTTTACCGGGGGAATACTGCCTGTCACCCCACACCCTGCCCCATCAAGGAAGGAGACCAGATGAGCAACCTCGCCGGTCCCACGGCCACCTCCCGCCCGCACCGCCTCGTGGCGCTCGCTCTCCTGCTGTCCGCCACTCTGGCCACCGGCACGCAGGCCGGCGCCATTCCCCAGCATGGCGAGACCCTGCCTGCCGAGGATGATGCCTACACCGCCAAGATCCACGAGTACACGACCGAGCCCTACTTCCTGACCCCCCTGGTGGAGAGCCTCCCGGCCTCCGACACCGTGCCCACGACGCTCGATCTGCTCGGTTACATCGCCGGCGCCGAGGGCCACCTCACCTACGCCGCCGACGTGCACCGCTACATGAGGGCCCTGGCAGCAGCCTCACCCCGCGTCGAGGTGCACGCCATGGGACGCACCGAGGAGGGCCGCGAGCGACTGGTGGTGGTGATCAGCGACGAGCAGACCTTGGCCAACCTCGCCCACTACAAGCAGATCACCGCTCGCCTGGCCGACCCACGGGGCCTCAGCGAGGAAGAAGCGCACCGCCTGATCGCCGAGGGGAAACCCTTCTACTGGGCGGTCGGCGGCCTACACTCTCCCGAAACCGGTTCCCCTGAAATGCTCATGGAGCTGGCCTACCGGCTGGCGGTGGCGGAGCGGCCACTCTTTCAGCAGATCCGCGACAACTC
>JBHHYG010000446.1:0-2839 GCA_046757445.1 Acidobacteriota bacterium | reverse complement strand
CCGGGCCGCATCGCTACGCTGGCCCAAAAAGGCCCGCTCCGCATCGCTCGTTGACGGTCATTGCCGGCCCTGGTCTGCTGGTAGTTGGGCGACAGGCGCCCGACCCCCTCTGGGCTGGTCGTCGTTGCCGGCCCCCGTCCGCCGGTAGTCGGGCGACGAGCGCCCGACCTCTCTGGCTCCCTGAGCTGCCAGGCTACTCCTGACTTGCACCGCATCGCTGCGCAGCGGCCCCGATCGCTGACGCGCCCTGGCCGCGCTCCGCTCGCTGGTTGACGGTCATTGCCGGCCCTGGTCTGTTAGCAGTCGGACGACGAGCGCCCGACCCCTCGGCTCCTGGATTGCCACGCTGCTTCTCACACCGACCGCGCCCCAACTCGATCTTGGCAATGAATTGACCGCCGGCAGACTCTGGTGTACAATCGAGCCAGATCCCCCCGATAGCTCTTCCTATCTCAGCGCGACACTGGAATGGCAAGGTCACTAGCAGCTAGTTCGCGTTACCGGCAGCAGGAGATAGCGACCGATAGTCCTGGTTTCCTTGTAAACGAGGCTGTTTCGCGGTTCGCTCACCTGGTTACAAACTCACTTGCCTCTCTCTCGTTGTCTACCGCCATCGCAAAAGTCGAGTACATCCTGCGTGCATGAGCGGAGCCGAAGCCCCGGGGGCGTCATGTCCCATCAACAGCACACCAGACTTTCGGGGTTTCCGTGTGAACGCCGGAACATTGCTGTGGTTCCTCGCCCCGACCATCGCCACGCCGACACGGGCCAATCCATTCGACTACACTCAGAGCTTGCCCTGAGCTCGCCGAAGGGACAAGCTTGCCCTCGCGTCGTCATCAACGAGGTAGTCACCGATCCGCAGCAGGACTGGAACGATCCTTCGACGGGCTCAGAGCCGGCCCTGAGGGGACGACATTAATGTCGCCAGGCCGAAGGGACGCCGCTCCGCCGGCTGCGCAGGCATCCCCTTCAACGCGACACCGGGCGCCGGCCGCACCACCTCCTCCGACGGATGGGTCGAGCTCCTCAATGTCAGCAACCGCGCCTTCGACCTCACCGGATGGCAACTCGTCATGATCGACACTACCCCCGTCACCGAGACCCTGGGCGCCGGCAGCGTGGCACTTCCCGTGACCAGTTCCTTACATCCAGGGAGCTTTACTTCACCAGAATGTCCTTGAACCACCATCACCTCTGCCCCCTCCGCTCCGCAAGACCTGCCTGTCTTCCACCCGCCCCAGCCGGCAGTGGAGCACATGCCGAACCTGACTCACGGCCACAACCGGCGGCGGGGCGGGGGATTGGGCGAACCCCTCTACCCCCGCCCCCGCCTGCCTGTGCGAGGCACGCAGACAGGCGCGCAAGCCTGGCGACATTAATGTCGTCCCCAGACAGGCCGACCACAATAGCCCAAACACACACATTCAACAGAAGGGAGTACAATCGTGACCGCTTCCGTAAGCGGAGCAAGAGAATCAATGCACCTATCAAGCTACAACCCGTGCGGCGTCCTGAGCGACGTCCTGAGGCCGACGCCTCGGCAGCCTGCCCCGAGCCTGTCGAGGGGTCGGCCGAGGCGTTCATCGAAGGGCCCGACGAAGGGCCGGCCCGCAACTCAGCATGGCACTCAGCCGGGTGCCCGTACAGCATTTCGAAGGATCAGACGTGCCTTGGGAGCCGCAATGAAACGTCTGCTGGTGTTTGCAATCGGCATCGCTGTCTTGCTCGCAACCGGCTTCTACCTCCATGCCGATGACACCGTCCGCGTTCACCTACCGTTAATCGGTCGGTCGCAATCTCGGATTCCAGGCCGTGTCCGCCAAATCACCATCGAAGCCAGGTTGGCCCGCTACAAACCCCGGTCCGAGACCTGCGACCTCCTGGCCGACCCCGTCATCGACCGCGCCGCCCAGATCCGCATCCTCGACGCCGAGACCGGCGAAGTGCTAGAGCGAGGGCTGGGTGAGGCTGAAGCAGTCGTGTATCGAGATACCGGCTTCGCTTACGGCGTCAGCTACGATCCCGCCGTCGCCCCGCGCCGTTCCTGCCCGAACCTCATGCGCCATACTGAGGAATGGGTCAACAGCAACGGCACTTACACCGTCGTCGACGTCTATCACTACGATCCCACCAGACAATGACCCGCAGACTAAACGCACCGGAAGACGTCCACCCTGGACCTGTCCTACCCGACAGCCTGAACGAGCTCGTAGCCGTCGCCCAGAACCCTTGTCCTGAGCGGCGTCCTGAGGCCCCTCCTGAGCCTGTCGAGGGGCCTGTCGAAGGGGCCCCTCCTGAGCTCGTCGAAGCGACGCCCCGAGCCTGTCGAGGGGGGCCTGTCGAGGGGTCCTGCGACGCTGCCAACCCGAGAACGCCGACGTCACCATCACCAGCAGCTACACCGCTCCTGGCCAGCTACTCCAGGGACGCCCGGACCCCAAATTCGGTGGCTTCGCCTACTACGCGCCGGCACTCTACGCCGGCTGGCGGGGCATGAATTCATACATTTACCTTCAAAACCTGGGGGGCGATTGAGGGTGGCCCTGAACGGCCAGGTCGCTCGCTGGGCTGGCCGGCGACGCTCCTACCGTCGCTGCCAGCCGCCTTCCACGCTCGCTCGTTGGTGATTGCGGTTGGGGTCTCCTCCGATTGCAGGTGGACTCCGAATGGCGAGGCCGTTCGCTCGTCTGCACCGCCGACTGAGGGGTGATCATCCAGTTGGCCGTTCGCGGAATCCGCCGGCCCAGCCGGCGTCCCGCTCACTGCAAGACTTCACATCCAGGCCGCATCGCTCCGCTGGCCCAAAAAGGCCCGCTCCGCTCGCTGGTTTGCACCG
>JBHHYG010000445.1:0-2846 GCA_046757445.1 Acidobacteriota bacterium | reverse complement strand
GGCGGTGAGCCGGGCCCGGGCTACAGAGGCAGAGAAGCTGCGGCGGCGGCTGGAAGGGGATCTAGACACTATCGTGCTGATGGCCATGCGCAAGGATCCGGGGCGGCGGTATACATCGGTGGAGCAATTATCTGCAGACATTGGCCGGCACCTCGATCACTTGCCGGTCATCGCTCGCAGAGAGACGCTTGGCTACCGCGCGGGGAAGTTCATCCGGCGGCATCGCATCGGCATGGCGGCCGCGGCCACCATCGTAGTCCTCGTCTTGGCATTTATCATTGCCATGCTGATTCAGTCAGCGCAAATTGCGCGGGCACTGGAAAGGGCCGAGCAAGAAGCGGCCAAGGCCAAAGCCGTTAATGAATTCCTGCAACAGACACTCGGGTCGGCGGACCCGCAGGAGGGCCTTGGTCGGGAGGTTACCGTCCTCCGGGCGCTTGCCAGCGCGGTGGCCAAGATCCCCGGCTCGTTTGGAGACCAACCCGAAATTGACGCTGCGGTGCGGAACACAATTGGTCTCACATACCTCCATCTCGGTCGCTACGATGAGGCCGAGCCACTGCTGAGGGCTGCCCTCGAGATCCGCCGACGGGTCCTCGGCGACGAGCATGCGGATGTGGCCCAGAGCCTCAATAACCTGGCGTCGTTGCTGCACGACAAAGGCGACTACCAGGCGGCCGAGCCGCTGTACCGGGAAACACTGGCGATGCGGCGCAAACTGCTGGGCGACGAGCACCCGGAGGTTGCTGTAAGCCTGAACAACCTGGCGGCGTTGTTGCACGACAAAGGCGACCTTGCGGCCGCAGAGCCACTGTACCGGGAGGCCCTGGCAAGGGAACGCAGGCTACTGGGGGATGAACACCCGAAAGTGGCCACAGGCCTCGACAACTTGGCGCGGTTGCTGCTGGACAAGGGCGACTATGAGGCGGCCGAACCGTTATTCCGCCAGGCGCTGGCGCAGCGGCGCAAGCTGTTGCGCCGGGAGCACCCGGAGGTTGCTGTAAGCCTGAACAACCTAGCGGGGTTGCTCTTTGCACGGGGTGACTACGAGGCCGCCGAACCCCTCTACCGCGAAGCCCTGGCGCTGCAACGGAAGCTGCTGGGTCGGGAGCACCCAATGGTATCTACCAGCCTCAATAACCTGGCAACGGTGCTCCATCTCAAGGGTGACTACGCGGCCGCCGAATCGTTGTACCGCGAGGCCCTGGCGCTCGATCGAAAGGTGCTGGGTGATAAGCACGCGTATGTGGCTAACGACCTGAATAACCTGGGGCGGTTGCTGCAGGACAAGGGTGACTACACAGGTGCCGAGCCAATTTACAAACAGGCGCTTGACATCTTCAGGAAAACACTCGACTCAGACCATTGGCTGCTCGCCCTCAGCCGGGGCAACTACGGGGCATGCCTGACGAAACTCGGGCGCTATAACGAAGCGGAAAAACACCTCCTGGCAGCCCACACCGGGCTGCAGGCCAGCCTGGGCCAGCAGCATGAGCGGACACAGAAAGTGGTCCGCCGTCTCATTGAACTTTACAACGCTGGGGGTAAGCCGGATGAGGCGTCGAAATACCGCGCCATGCTCCGGGCGAAGGAATCGGCCTCAGCACCCGCGGAGACGACCAAAAAGCCATAATCATGTCGAAGCGGGAACATCTCCTGCTGGCGACCTCGAACAGAGATGAACTGAGGGAAAGACGGCTTATACCAATTGCGGATTGCCGGTTGCGGATTGATAAGTCCTCTATCCACAAGCAGTGACCCGTCAGCAAGAATCCTGTTTCAGCCTACAAATGGTATTACTCAAACCGCAGCGCCTCAATCGGGTCCAGCGAGGCGGCCTTGTGCGCCGGATAGTAGCCGAAGAAGATTCCCACAGCGGCTGAGAACGCCACCGACATCACGATGGACATCGGGGAGATCAGACGCGGCCAGTTGAACATGCCCGAGAGGAGGAATGAGACGCCGATGCCCAGGAAGATGCCGATCAGACCGCCGATCAAGCTGAGCACCACCGATTCAACCAGGAACTGAAGCCGCACGTGCCGAGACCGCGCGCCCACGGCCATGCGGATCCCGATCTCTCGCGTTCGCTCGGTCACCGACACGAGCATGATATTCATGATGCCGATGCCGCCGACGATGAGCGAGACGCTGGCGATACTGCTCAGCAGCAGCGTCATGATGTTATTGGTTTCCTCTGCCGCCTGGGCCACATCCGTCAGATTGCGGACGCGGAAATCTTCGTCCTGTCCGGGTCGAATATTGTGACGCTGGCGGAGCAGATCTGCGATCTGCCGCTCGGCGGTGAAAGTGGCCCGCGAGCTGATGGCGGAAATATAGGCCGAGCTGATGTAGGTCCGGGACAGCAGCTTCTTCATGACCGTGGTGTAGGGAATCATCAACGTATCATCTTGATCCCGGCCCCATTGATTCTGTCCTCGTTCGGAGAGCAGGCCGACGACCCGGAACGGCAGGTTGCGAACGCGCAGGGTTTGTCCTACCGGATCGAGGCCGGGAAAGAGCTGTTTGGCGATCGTCTGGCCGATGACACAGACGCGCGTCGCCATGCGGACATCCCCGGTGGTGAAAAACGTGCCCGCCACAATGGGCCACTTGCGAATCCGGGGAAACTGCTCGCTCACGCCCTGGGCGCGAGTGGTCCAGTTCTGGTTCCCGAAAATGAGACCCACCGTGGCCGTGACGCTGGGGCTCCCCATGCCCACGGCCGGGCACTCGCGCACGATGGCTTCGATATCATCCGGCACCAGCGTGGTGTTGGTGCCCGATCCGCCGTGCCAGCCGCGCGTTTTGGCGCTGCCGGCATAGACAACCAGCATGTTGCTCCC
>JBHHYG010000444.1:0-2849 GCA_046757445.1 Acidobacteriota bacterium | reverse complement strand
GAGGGTGTGCGGTGCCTTTCGGCCCCGAGGTTCTTCTCGGCCCTGGTGTGACTGGCTCCCTCGGCAGATGGAGGCAAGCTCCTGCGGACAGAATTGCGGGCTAAGCGGGAAGAATCTTGAAACCCTCTCGCGCCGCCGCATCGTTGAGCCTCGCATCCAGGCAAACGAGGGGAACGTTTGCGGGCCTCTCGTCACAGGCAATGAGAGCAGCGGCGAGCTGAAGTGCGTCCGCTGCGCGCAACGGATGAACGGCGAGAAGGCGCTCGGCACGTGCACCCACGAGTCCGACATCGTGGATTTCGCTCCAAGCGGTGCGCAGCGACGCAAGGCGCTGTTGGGCCCCCCTCAGCGTCGTCTCGTCGAGGGCTTGCGCACGGTGCAGCCGGTGGATCGCCGACAGCACCTCGACGGGTGTTAGCGCCCACACGATCATTGCCCCCTCGGCCGCCAACTGTTCGGTGCAATCGGCGGAACGCTCCTCCGGCACCAACAGCGGCACGATGGCCGAGCTATCCCAAAACCTCACCGCCCCCTGGCCCGCTCGTCGAGCAATGCTTGCAACACGCCGCTCGGCTCTCCGCGCGGCGGACGAAGTAGCTCGTCGGGGACTTTTCCAGAGCCCCGGCGGAGCACGCCCTCGCGCTCGAGCGTCAGGATGCGCTCATCACTCACGCCGCCCTCGGCGGTGGCCGAAACCGGGATCAACTCGGCCACCGGGCTATCTCGACGAAGGATCGTGACACGGCCGCCGCGCCGCACATAGGCGAGGTAGCGACTGAGCCCGTTTTTCATTTGAGCTACTGTAGCTATTTTCATATAGCTATTATAGCTATGTTACCAGCTGCTTCCACAGCCTAGCCCGCATTTCTCAACGGCTCGCGGCTGCGCGAGCGCCATGGCAGGCGATGACTGCGTTGCGCTTGGCTCGAGGGGTCGGCCCACGCCCGAGCTCTGCTTGCCGCCGCCGCGGGGTGTTGATGGCTGTGAGGAACCGCGTAAAGATGGCGGTTATCGCGAGAGCGCCATGAAGAGAGAGTAGAGGAGGAAGCAGCATCACCCTGCCGCCAGGCGCCGGGGGTGTTCGCCACCTGCCAGGCTCGGGTAGACAACCCGACTACGCCCGCGTTTGTCCGCGAGTGGGAATGTTCGCCTGGCGGGCGGCTCCTGGAGGTGATCGAAAGCCGATGGTGAGCGGCGACGCCAGGAAGGTGGCGGTCACGACGATTCTCGGTTAACTGAGAGGCTCGACGAACGGATCCCGAGCCCTGATCCCTGAAAAGCGGGCGAAATCGCGGTCGGTGGTGAGCAGCTCGCGCACGCCATGTTCGATCACCAGCGCCGCAATGTGAGCGTCGTCGCCCAAGTTGCCGCTGCACCGACCGCCGGACACGGCCCGGGCCATGTGCCGCAGATGCGTTGGTCCCTCCCCGAGCAGCATCAGCGACGGCGAGCGTAGACGAGGATGTTGGTGTCAACTGCAATCAATTCCGCCCCTCCATGAGATCGAACAGAGCGTCCCGATCGTCGAGGTTCACGCCGGGCTGGAGCTTACCGCGCTCGGCCCGCCAGCGAAGCTCGAACGGCTCTGCCGGAAGGCGCGCCGCGAGGTACTGCCGCAGGGCGTTTTCGACGACGCTCCGCAAGCTACCGCCCTCGTCCGCGGCTTTCTTCTTGGCGTGTCGGAAGAGGTCGTCGTTGATTTCGATCGTCGTTCTTATACATAAAAGCATACTAAATCAAGTATATTTATGCCACCATGAATTCTCTTCACGGCGGCGTCGGCTCGCTCGGCATCTTGCCGCCAGCAAGAGCCCGACGGCATCAGGTGGACTCAATACCCGTCCCAGGGATTGACGACCTCGATCCCGCAGCCTTCGAAGTCCGTCACGTTCCGCGTCGCGATCGTTGCTCCGGAACAACTAGCGATCGCCGCGATCTGGGCGTCGAAGTGCGATATGGGACGCCCGGCGCGGCGTCTTTCGACCGCGATACGGGCGTAGGGCAATGCTGCGTCGCTACCGAAGGCAAGGACGCGGCCGGCGAATTCCTCTCGGAACATTGCCCGCGCCGCGGCTTCGAACGCCTCGTGCCGCCGCCCTGCTGGCAGCAACATCACGCCGTGGAAGATCTCGGCCTGTGTGATGCTCGTTGTGTACAGACTCTGAGCCGGCTGAGCACCGATCCAGGCCACGACGTTCTCGGCCGGAGCGGGCTTCATCAACTCCGACAAGACGTTGGTGTCGAGAACGATCACTTGGCCGGCTGCGGAGGCTCGCGCATTGGTTCACGCGGCGGCAGTTGTAGCTCGACGCCGCCGAGGGGTTCGAAACGGCTCAGGATGGCCTGTGCCAGGTCGAGCGGCGTCGATTCTTGCTCGGCCAGTGCGGCGCGCAGGATCTTCCGCGCTTCCTCCTCCATCGAACGGTTGTGGTGCGCGGCGCGGACTCGCAGACGCGTCTTCGTTTGCTGGCCGAGGTTCCTGATCGTGATGCTGGCCACGGACCGCTCCTTGTGCATGCAATGAGTGCATTGTAAGCAATGATTTCGCTTCGGTCAATCGCAACCCGACCTCCACCCATCGTTGGGGGTACTGTCCCCACGTTCGAGAAGGTGGGGCCGGGTGCTGAAGCCCTGGCACCGCTGGGGTCGATAGGCCGCGGCTGTCGTACGCGCTCAACGGGGCGAATGCAACCTATTTATTGCCCTGATTCGTAACTTGACAATGCCCCTCGGCGTGAGCTGTTTTCAGGTGCTCCGAGATCGCGGTCATTTCGCGGGCGCTGAAATTGGTTCTGTACATACGCCTGAAGAGAACAGCCTGAGGCGGATCCGCTTCGTTTCCTGGGCCG
>JBHHYG010000443.1:0-2859 GCA_046757445.1 Acidobacteriota bacterium | reverse complement strand
GGGCGCACGCAGAACGTGGGTGGGACGGACTTCCGTCGGGTGGATCTGACGTTTCCCTACGGGTTCCTCTTCGTGCGCAACGCCTCCGGTGGCGGGGTGTCGGGGGCTGCGGCGGAAGCACAGGCTGGGGCGGCGGCAGGCGCCTCGGCACGGGCAGCCCTGCTGGGGGAGATCCTGACAGCCTTTGGCACCGACCTGACGGGGTTGCAGCCGACGCCTGCGAATCTGCCGTCGGTCCGCCGCTTCACCGTCTCCCAGAACCATCCCAACCCGTTCAATCCGTCGACGACGATCGCCTTCACGGCGCCGGAGCGGGGGAGGGTGACGGTGGAGGTCTTCGATCTGCGGGGTGTGCGCCTCCGGATGCTTCTGGACGCCGAGGTGGACGCTGGCTCCCATGAAGTGCGCTGGGATGGGAGAGATGCTGCTGGGAAGAGCGTGGCCAGCGGTGTGTACTTCTACCGTGTCACAGGCTTCGGGCAGTGGGAGGTACGTAAGCTGGCGCTGGTCCGGTAGGAGACAGGGAGCGGGGAGTCCCGCCTGCCCATGGTCAACCTCAGTACAGAGACAAGTTCGCCTAGCGTCTCGAATGGGGAGCCATTCATCTGGCATACGAACTCTTGCGCTGATCTGGTGAACGCAGACCCCGTCTCGATGCCGAGGCGGGGTCTTGGTATGTGGCACCTGCCAACGTAAGCTTCCCCTCCAACCGGGCCGGTGTACGTCATGGCTGGCACTGCCAGGACGCCGTGCAGATCCCTACCTCTCTGACCTGCAACCAGTGCCCCCTGTACCACGTGAAGCGCAAGGACCGCCGGCATCCGCTCTCGTGCCCCGAGGGTCGCAAGAACCAGGTGTGCCCCATTCTCACGCGGCTGCAGCTGCAGTGGGGGGAGGGTCTGATCTCGGAGGTGCACGCCGTCACGGGGGGGCCACCTCTGCCCAGCGACAATGCGCGCATCGAGCAGATCATCCGCCATCGCTCGAAGATCTTTCAGATCGAGAACTACCTCAAGGTGGCCGGCCTCATCGACCTGCGGAAAGGAGAGATCCGAAATGTGGCCGACCGGCTGACGATGTCAAGTTTCGCCGGGGACGTCGCCACCTGTTTTCGCTGGATAGGGTGCCACTCGATCGGGTGGATAGGGTTGGATGGTCCTCCTGCCTTGGTTGGGGTTGAGGGGCCTGATCCTTGGATCGAGAGCCCCTTGGGTTGGAAACGGCTTCCACATTGGACGTGAGAGCTCGTTTCTTGGGTCTCCAGGTCCTGGGGGACCTGGGTGATGGGAGGACGTCAGGCTGCTGCAGTTTCCTTGGTCAACGCCTTCGGGCGGTCATAGGCTCGATAGCTCTTGCCCGTGATGGTGATCAGGTGCGCTCGGTGCGCGAGCCGGTCCAGAGCGGCCGAGGCCAGGAGTGGATTCTCTCCGAAGGCCTCGGGCCATTCGCTGTAGTCGCGGTTGCTGGTGACCAGGATCGATCCGTGCTCGTAGCGTGCGTTGATCACCTCGTAGAGGTCCTCCGATTCCTGCGGCTTCAAGCGCCGCAGCCCGAAATCGTCGAGGACCAACAGATCGGGGCGCAGGTAGCTCAAAAGCCTCTTCTCGAAGCTGCCATCGGCACGCCCGCCGTGCAGATGGCTCAAGAGCTTGCTCACCGCGACGAAGAGCACGTCGTAGCCCCTGCGGCAGGCTTCCTGTCCCAGAGCCTGAGCCAGATGGCTCTTGCCCACGCCGCTGGGACCGACGATGAGGGTACACTCCTTTCTGGCGATCCACGTCCCCGTGGCGAGGTCGAGGATCTGCTGGCGGTTGAGGGTGGGATTGAACGACCAGTCGAATCCCTCCAGCGTCTTCTCTGCAGCAAAGCTCGCCCGACGGATGCGCAGAGCCAGCTGCTTCTGGGCCCGACGCTCCACCTCGTCTTCGAGCAGCCGCTGCAGAAACTCCACATAGCTGAGCTTGTCCTCGATGGCCTGCTGGTTGCGCACCGACAGGGTCTCGAGGATGCCACTGAGCCTGAGAGACTTGAGCTTGGGGATCAGCTGGGCAGAAACGTCCATGGATCATCCTCCGAAGATTTCAGATCCCGGACGGGCGAAGGTGTAGTGGAGCTGGGTGCAGGGCACCGCCTGTTCGGGCAACACCTCGTTCTCCAGGCCTCGCTCGAGGATGCGGCGTACGGTGGCAACAGCCGGATCGCCGAAGCAGAGCGCTCTCCGGCAGGCGCCCTCCAGACGCCTCTCGCCATAGCGATCCCCCAGCCGCAGCAGGCTGCGGGCGGCGTGGCGGCGGTCGATGACGCCATCGTCGAGATAGGTGTCGGCGATCTCCTTGGTCGACGGGCCGATCTGGGCTGCTCGTGCTCGGCAGGCCTGCGGTGTGGCTCGCAGCACAGCGACCTTGTGCGGGGGGTAGTGGCTGTCGATCGTGCGCCGGGTCCCCGGGGGTCCCCATCGATGCGTCGCGACGCGCTCGTAGTCGTGGAAGATCACCACCTGCTCCTCGTTGCTGCGCACCCACAGGGTCTGGCCTACCAGGCGGTGGGGAGCCGAGTAGTAGGCTCCGTCGAGGACCACGTGGCAGTCCCGGTGCAGCTTCAGGCGCTTCCAGGTGCCCATGTCGTAGCAGCACAAGCGATGGCCCAAAGCTAGCCCGTAAACTCAACATCGCGCTCGAGCGAGCCCCCCTGTGGATCGATCCCGACCGCTTGAGCAACGAGCCCACGGGGAATCCCAAGGCCGCCGTCAATCTGCTCGTCGACGCCCTGGCCAGCGATCCCTCCGATGTGGAGGCGCTGCTCGCTCTCGGGCACGCCCTGTTGGACGATGGGCGCGTACCCGATGCGCTCCACGCCTTC
>JBHHYG010000442.1:0-2866 GCA_046757445.1 Acidobacteriota bacterium | reverse complement strand
CCGCCGAGGAGACCGAGCCAGCGCAACGCCGTCGCCGCGGGCCTGACCGCGCCCGCAGCAGGAGGGCGTTGAGATATGCGGGTTAACGCACTGCTGATCGTATCGCTCGCGGTTGCTGCCGCGGGTTGCCCGCTTTTCGAGCCCGATTTCGGTGAGATCGGTGTAGCCAGGGTGCGCAGCGTGCGCGATCAAGCCGCCCAGCGCGATGCCATCGTCGAGCTCAGGTTGGCGCAGCTCTTGCTTCCCGTGATGCAGGCGCACCAGGTGGACTGCTGGTTGCTGGTCAGCGCGGGCGACAATCCCGATCCCCTTCTGCCTCTGCTGGTTGTGAGCGGAACCGAGGCGTACGGCCGCATCGTGGTGCTGCTTTGCGAGGGGGGCAACGGTTTGCTGGAGCGGACTGCCATCGGTTCCGACTTGAGGGCCAACGAGGGCCTCTACGAGGTGATCGAGCCCACTCAGGCGCAGCAGGTGGAGGAGTCGTTGCGGCGCCAGGTCGTTGCCGCCAATCCATCGCGGATTGCGGTGAACCACTCACCAGGTTTGTCGATTGCCGATGGCTTGAGCGCCTCGGACGAGGCCTGGCTGCGCCAATCTTTGGGACCATCGCTGTCTGCACGGCTGGTTTCTTCGGCGCCGCTGGTCGAGGATCTGCTAAGCCGTTACCTGGATGTCGAGGCGGTGCTGTTCACCGAAGCCGCGAGGCTCACCGTCGATCTGCTCGGCGAGGTGCTCAGCGACCAGGTGATCGTCGCCGCCAAGACCTCGGTCGAAGAGCTCACCTGGGCCGTCCGGGAGCAGGCTCGCGAGTCGGGTCTGGAGGTGGCCTTCAAACCCCATGCATATTTGCTGCGGCAGGGTGAGCCCCCCGGGGCCGGGGATCTCGACGGCCTGGACACGATCCTGCAGCCGGGCGACCTGCTGTTTCTGTCTGCCGGGCTCAGGTATCTGGGCTACGCAACCCGGTACGGTCGCTGGGTCTATCTCCTGGAAGAGGGAGAACGTCAGGCTCCGGCGTGGGTCACCAGGGGCCTCGACAGGTTGGCTGACCTGCTCGAAGGAACCTTGCCCCGGCTGAGGCCCGAGCGTACCAGGATCGATCTCGAGGCCGCCCTCGCCGGAGAGGTTGGCGCCCCGGGCGGGGCGGTCGATCTCAGGGTCGGCCGGGTCGGATATCTCCTGGACGGGGATTTCGGCCGCCGGCGACGGAATGCAGCCCACTTGCTGTGGCAAATGGATCTACCCCTCCGACAGGGTAGCCTGGTGGTGGCCGAGGCGACGATGCGTGCCATGGCAGCGGGCTGGCGGGAGCAGGATGCCAGCCTCATGCTGCTGGAGGATGCGGTGGTGGAAAAAGCGGGCGCTCGCTTCGTTGTGCCCGTCCAACGCACTCCCTACCTGATCGAATGAGCGAGCCGTTGAGAAATGCGGGCTAGTACGTCGATAGGATCACCCGGGAGATCTCGGCCATGCGCTGGTCGACCTGCCATTGAGCGGCGTGGTGGCCGTTGATCATGATGCAAAAGGCCACGATCCTGCCGCTGTCCGTATGGGCGTAGCCGGACAACGTGTTGACACCCTTGATATGTCCTGACTTGAGACGCATCTCTCCAACCAGAGGCGGATTCTTGAAAGCCCGGGGATTCCAGCCATCGAGGCCGCTGAGCTTGAGCGACGAGACGAATTCGGGCCCCAGATGGAAGTCCGAATAGGCGTAGGTGAGCAGGTCGACGACCTGTTGCGGTGAGAAACGGTCGCGACCCGAAAGGCCGGAACCGTCTGCCTGGATATAGCTGTTGATCGGAATGTCAAGCTCCTCGTCGAGAAAGCGAGCCACCACGGCCAGCCCCTTGATGGCCGTTCCCGGAGGTCCGTACTCGATGGCGCCGAGGGTCTTGAGGATGCTCTCTGCGACGATGTTGTTGCTGAACTTGTTGAGATCCAGCACCAACCGGCCGAGCGGCTCCGAGCGGATAGTGTAGAGCAGCATCAATTGCTCCGGCATCGCCACGCTCGCATCCTCGGCGGTCACCTCCGTGGTTGCCGGAACTGCGGCCCGCTCTTTATCGTTGGGGTAGCGGACGCGCCCTTCCAGGCGCACCCCTACAAGCTCGAGGATCGCTCGGAATCGCTCGCCGAAGTGTAAGGCGGCGTCGTCCACTGCACGCCATTCGCTTCCTTCACGGCGAGCGGCATAGTCGGCCATCAGGGCGCTGATGGGCGCGTGGTACGCTTCCAGAACCTGGCTGCCACCAGGCCATCCGTCTCCGTAACGCTCGGCGTCGAAGTACCTGTCGTCGACGATCAGGTTGCCGGTAACCCTCACCAGCCCCATGTCATGGATGTCGCGAGCTGCTAGCCAGAGCTTCTCCTCGACGATGTCTGGTGCACCCCGGCCCAGCACCCAGAGGTCGCCGACGACGGTGTTGTCGGCTCGGCGGCCGCGATAGGCCACTGGGGTCTGCCACACGAACGAGGGGCTCAGACGCCACAGGGCTGCGGCCGCGGTGAAGATCTTGTCAACAGAAGCAGGCGCGAACAGCTCATCGCTGTTGTAGTCGGCTAACACCTCGCCGCCCTTCACATCTTGAACCCTCAGACCCAGGCGGGCACCGCCAAGGTCAGGATGAGAGAGGATGCGGGCGATCTGTGCCGGCAACTCTGGTGGCGCGGCTGTTCCGTTCTGGATGGCCGCGCCGGAGGTCGCCACCGACAACGTGCCCAGCAGTGCAGCGACGATCAGAGTTCGTCCCTTCATGCGGTCACAAGACATTCCCTAGCCTGCATATCTCAACGGCAGTCTGCTACGGCGGCGGCCAGGCGCGCGTCTGCGGCGTTGCGCTTGGCTCGGGTGCTCGACGTACTG
>JBHHYG010000441.1:0-2882 GCA_046757445.1 Acidobacteriota bacterium | reverse complement strand
GTCGAGACCGTCGTTGTCGTAAGCGCGGTCACCGATCAGCCGATCCGGCTCTCGGTCGAGGAAGCCGTTGTCGATGGTCTCTGCGACCAGCGTAACCTCGTGGAGCGACGCACTGGCGATCCCGACGGAAACGGGAAGTCCTGATCCGTCGGCCATCGCCATGATCTTGGTTCCCTTCCCCAGCTTCGTCTTGCCGACATAGGAGCCTCCTTTTTCGCCCCGTAAAGGTGCAGTCGATGGAGCACTCGGTCAGGTCGATGCTGCAGTGATCCCAGAGAGCCGCACCCAAGGCGCGCAGGATTCGATTCGAGGTGACGTCTCGGCACCATTGCTGGAAGCGGCGACGGCACGTCTGGTAGGCGGGAAAACGGTCGGGAAGATCCTTCCACGGGGCGCCGTTCGGAGCACCCAGAGGATGCCGTTGAGGATCTCGCGCGGATGCCGCCACGGTCGCCCCTCCCGTCCTGGCGCCGCCGACGCTTGGGGATCAGCGGTTCGATCATCGCCCATTGCGTATCCGTCAGGTCCATGCGAACTCCGGATGCGGGGGTGGCCCTCCTCATATCTGGGCGCATGTTCCGTGCCTCCAGCCCCGATCAAGGCCGTTTGCTACAACAGAGTCAACGTAAGGGCGTCCCATAGCGGCCGTCTACGGCCTATATGAGGGTGGTCAAAAAGCTGGCATTTGGATCTCTAGCGACTGCGCTCTCTGCGGTGTTGTCGTTGCATATCCTGTTTTGCGCTGCGCTTGAAGCAGCACCTCCGGAATACTCATCTCCCACGGAACAGGTCGAGCATTACTTAGCCTAGAGTTCCAACATGAGTCCGCAGTATCTTGCCAGAATTCGTGGTGTAGACAGCCAGTGGAGCGCGGCTGCTCAGCTATCCGACTATGAAGTCCGCTTCAGTCTTCAGGGTATTCCTGACGTGGAGCCGTCCTTCGCCACCATCACGCGAGCCGCAGGCAAGATCGCCTACGGCGTGGTCCACCGATTGTCTCCTGAGGATCTGCACCGTGTCAAGCAGAGTGAAGACGATTCATACGGGTGGCGCCAAGTTAACGTCGTGAGCCACGGCGACCAGCCGATTTCTGCGTGGACGCTGGTTACTTCAACCGCCTCTGTACCGCTCCCGGATCCTTGGACACAAGTTTGAGCTACGCCGCGCGGCGTAGCTCGTGCTCCTCTCGCGCCTCGCACGGCGTGTGGTAGCCGAGCTTCTCGAGGCGCCATTCCCGGTTGTACCGCTCGACGAACTCCCCGACGGCGAGCCTCACCTCCTCGAGGTTTCGGAAGATCCGGCCGTGGATCGTCTGCTCCTTGAGGGTGCGGTTGAAGCGTTCCGCCACCCCATTCGTTTCGGGTTCCTCGATGAAGCCGAAGCTCGCCGTGATGCCCCAGTACCGCAGCTGGTTCTGGAAGTGGTCCGAGAGGTACTGGCTGCCGTGGTCCATCCGCAGCGCCAGGCCCCGCGCGACGTCGGCCTCGACAGAGCCGTACATCCGCTCGAGGCCCTGCGAGATCGGCTCCAAGGCCGCGAAGCGGCTTCCGACCTTGCAGACGTGCCAACCGACGCATTCCGCGTTCCAGTGCTCCACCGCCGTGAACAGCCACACCCAGCCGTCGTCGACCGTGAAGACCCGGATCCCATCGGTTCCCCACATCACGTTCGGGGCGAGCGTGATGATCTTCCCGTCGTGCTCCTTCGCCTTGCCCGGTCGCACCCGGTGCGGCGAGAGCAACCCGTGCTCCCGCATCACCCGCAGGACCCGCTTGCGGGCCACGCGGATGCCGTCCAGGATCCGCAGCCGCGCGTGGACCTTCCGGTGCCCTTCGCCTTGGAAGGGAGAACGGGTCAGGTCGGCCCGGATCGCCTCCAGAAGGGCCTCGTCCGAGAGCTTCGGCTTCGGACCCCGCTTCCGGGGAGCCCAGCCCGAGCGGCGCTTGCGCTCCCGCTGGTCACGGCCGTAGAGCGCCGAGCGACTGCGCTCCCAGACCCGACACACCCGCTCGATCCCGTACGGCTTCCCCGTCGTCTCGGAGGTCGCCTCGCTCATGGCCGCGACCTCCGGATCGCCAAAGGGAGACGCCCCTCCGCCGCCCGCGCGCGCTCGCGCAGCAGCTCGATCTCCATCGAGAGCTCCCCAATGTGACGCTTCGCCGCGTCCAGCTCCGCCTGCAGCGGCTCCCCCTGCCGCTCCTTCAGCGCCAAATCGATTCCCGCCTCTGCACGGTCCCGCCACTGCTCGAGCCGGTAGATCTCCACCCCGAGCTCGCGCGAGAGCGCATCCAGCGACTCGCCCCGCAACAGACGCAGCACCACCTCTCGCTTGCGACCCGCGCTCCAGCGCTGGCCCGGACCCAGCGGGCCCGCCTCACCCGACGCCTCGACGGCCCGAACTCCAGTCGCCCTACGGGCTCCCTCCGTTCGCGCCGTCGACTTCGCCCCGACCGATCCCTTCCGCACTTTCCTCTTCACCCCGGTTCCCTCCTTGGACCCTCATTGTCCTCAAATCCGTGTCCAAGAAAACCGGGGCCGCCTCAAGTACTCGAACATGTGAGTCTCCGCGCCCTTCCGCAGGTAGGGCTCGATCTGCGATCGGGTCCCCTTGAAGAAGACGTCCTGATACATGAAGAAACCGTTCATCCACTGCAGGTGGAAGCGAGCCAACTCCACGGGGTCGAGGCTCGTGAGATCCGCCGTTCCGCGCACCAGGAGGTCCATGAGCTCGTGGTCTTCGAGCGAAGACTGGTTAGCCCGTAGGATCATATCGTGCGTCATCTGTGCGTTGGTGTTCCGATTCGAGATCGTGTTCTGGCGGATCTGGACCGCGAGATAGGCAAGCGTCGCCACGGTTGCGATGGCTGCGACGAACTCGCCTA
>JBHHYG010000440.1:0-2895 GCA_046757445.1 Acidobacteriota bacterium | reverse complement strand
AGGATCTCATAGGGTCCGAGTGAGGTACCGACCATCACCAACCAGTAGAAGCGTGCCGTGCCCAGACGTGCCGGCCGAGTCTAACATGGGGCTGGTGGCCGTGGCATAGGAGCACCTTGTCAGCCTCAAAATCGGCTGCGGGCCCGCAATGATCTCCTGCACGTGGATTCGTTCCCCACGCGGCCGACCGGAGGGGACTGTATCCTGCGTTTCTTCGTCAACATCAACCCCCGAGAAGCCCGGCAGTCGGTGACCACGGGTCCTTTCGATCTGCTGGTGCGGGAGTTTGCCGGCGGCCATCGACCTCCTCTGCCTCGGGACCCTGCCGGGTGGCGCCTGGCAACCAGGAACCTGAAGCGGCTCTCTCCTTTCGCCGTGCTTGGGGAATTGGCGGGTGCCCAGCCAGACGAGGGGCTACCTGCTCGATAGGGGGCCGGACGCACTTCCAACCACTTCCTTATAGACAGCCTCCAGGCGGTGGGCCAGCGACGGGAAGCTCAGGTGGCTGTCGAAGTGGGCCCGCACCTGCCGGGAACGGGTTGGAATCTCTTCGTTGGGAATCTGCAGAACGCCTCGCGCCAGCGCCTCGTCGTCGCCGGCGGGAAAGAGCAGGCCGCAACCGCTGTTGCCGATCATCGCCCGAAAGGAAGGGATATCGCTGACCACCGGAATGACGCCGCAGGACATGGCCTCGAGCACCGCGTAGCCACTGTACTCTCGCCGGCTGGCCTGGATGAGGAAATCGGCGCTGTTGTAGATCGCCTCCATGCGCTCGGCCGGGGCCCGCCCCCCGAAGTGGACTTTCCCAGCAAGGTGCGGGCGGGCGGCGACGAAATCGCCTAGCGGCACCAGCAGCTCCTCACTCAGGTAGTGGAGGTAAAGCTGGGCTCGGGGCCAGGCGGCGACGATACGCTCGAAGCCGCGCAGTACCGTCAGTGGATCCTTGATCGGGTGCAAGCGGGCCGTCGATAGAAAGACCGGCTCCCCGGACATTCCTGTCTGCTGCCGAGCCGCCGGCCGGCCGATGCAGCGCAGCACGCTCGAGGCTTCCGTCACCTCGGCGATACGTCCTCTGCCCGGCGGCAGAACGCCGGCATCGATGTAGGGCTGGGCATGGGACCGGGCGGTGAAGAGAAGCCGCGCGGCTCGACCCAGAAGGCGCCGTTGCCAGCGCCGCACCAAGCGGTTGGAGGATGGCTCCCCGCCATGGTGTTGCAGCACCACCGGCGGCGCCTGCCGCCCCAAGACCATGAGGAGCAACCCCAGGTTGAGGTGCAAGACCGTGCCGTGGAAATGAACCAGATCCGGCCTCAGCCGACGCACCAACCGTGCCGCCCGCCAGGCCGGCCTGTAGAATCCCGCCTTGCGGCCAAGCCACCTAGCGACGGCCGCGGAGAAGGCCCGCGCGATGAGGCCAGCGGGAAGGAAATGGTGTCGTACACCACCATCTTGCAGCTCGGCGGCGCGCGGCCACAGCCGTACGACATCGACACGATGACCGAGCCGCGCCAGTTCATTCGGGATGTGGCGTAGCAGAGGAAACCGATCGAGAGCACCTTGCGGATCCGCCTCGATCGCATCAGGGTGGTAGAGGAGCACGAAGCAAATCTTCATCGTGGTTCTGGTGGCTGCAGGCCACAGTTTTGAGAGGTTGAGGATCGGCTGGATGAAGGAACCATTGCCAACAAGGCGATCGTGGCGCAAGGTGCGGGCAAACGCCAGATTGCCCGCCGGCCTGCTTCTCGAGAACCTGAGATGGTACAGCGAGCGAAGGGAGTTCTCCGGTGACCTGCGGCTTGCGGGGGGTCGCGTCATCGCCACCGGCTCCCGCCTGGTGGCGGCGGCAGACGAAGTGGGCCTAGATCTGTCCGGGTGTCTGGCGTTTCCTGGTCTCATCAACGCCCACGATCACCTGGCGCTGAACCTACTGCCGCGGCTCGGCAACCCTCCCTACCGCAACTTCTACCAGTGGGCGCAGGAGATCTACCGGCCGAACGAATCGCCGATCCACGAGATGTTGCAGGTGCCTCTCGAGGACCGTCTTTGGTGGGGCGCCTATCGGAACCTCATCTGCGGCGTGACAACGGTCGCCCATCACGATCCCTATTACAGCGACGTCTTCGCACGCGGCTTCCCGGTCAAGGTGCTCGACACCATCGGCTGGTCACACTCCCTCGGCTACGGCGGCGACGTCGTCGCCTCTTACCAGGAGTGTGACGGAAAGCCCTTCATCATCCACGCCGCCGAGGGCGTGGATGAATCATCCGCCCTGGAGGTCGATCGCCTCGACGAGCTCGGCGTTCTCGGCTCCAACACCGTCATCGTGCACGGCGTGGCCCTTACACCGCGACAGATCGACAGGCTATCCGGGCTCGGGGCAGGCTTGGTCTGGTGCCCGGTCTCCAACAAGCATCTGTATGATGCGACGGCACCGGTTCAAGCAATGAAGGGGAAGGTCACCGTCGCGCTCGGCACCGACTCGACGCTGAGCGGTTCTGCCAACCTGCTCGAGGAGCTCAAGGAAGCAGCACACACCGGGCTGGCGACACCAACCGAGCTCGTCGAGATGGTCACCGGTGCCGCCGCCGAGCTATTGCAGTTGCACGACGGAAGGGGCAGCCTCAGCGTGGGCGCGCCTGCCGATCTGCTGGTTATCCCCGCTGGCGGCTCCTCGGCAGCGGAGTGTCTGCTTTCGGCCACGGTTGCCGATCTGGCGCTGGTGCTGGTCGACGGCGCTGTCCACCTGGCGGCCCCAGAGCTCGCCGCCAGCCTCGGATTAGGCCCAGCCAACGTCATCGTCGCGGGCGCGGAGAAATGGATCTACGGCGATCCTGGGGCGCTCAAATCAAGGATCGAATGCTGCGCCGGAGATCGACATTGGGCCAGGAATCCGCT
>JBHHYG010000439.1:0-2919 GCA_046757445.1 Acidobacteriota bacterium | reverse complement strand
GAAGATGGCCCGAAGATGGGATGCGAAAATGGGCAGTTATTTCTGCGCTGGCCCTAAGGACGCCTGGGACGTCATCGTTGTCGGTGCCGGCCCGGCCGGCAGCACCTGCGCCGAGCTGCTGGCCGGCGCCGGCCACAAGGTATTGCTGCTCGAGCGCGACCTGAAGCCGGGGGCCTGCGCCAACTGCACCGGCATCATCGGCGAGGAGGCCTTCGCGCTCTTCGACCTGCCCCGCGGGCTGATCGTCAACACCATCTCGGAGATCACCTTCGTCGGCCCCTACCGCCGTGAGGTCGGCTTCGCCGCCGGTAGGACACTGGCGCACGTGGTGCGCCGCCAGGCTTTCGATACCGCCCTCGCCGAGCGAGCCGCCGCGGCCGGGGCCGATCTACGCCTCGGCGTGCGGGTGGCCGGCGGCGCCCGGGGAGCCGGCGGCGTCGAGGTGTACGGCGTCGTCGATGACAAGACGGTGCGCTTTCGCGGCCGTGCCGTGGTGCTGGCCGTGGGCTACAACCTGGCGTTGCTGCGCGCCTTCGAGATGGACGGGCCGCGGGATTTCGTCCAGGGGGTGCAGCTGCTGTGCCCTAACCGCGGCGTCGAGCAGGTGGAAGTGTATGTGGGCAGCCGCTACGCCCCGGGATCCTTCGGCTGGGCGGTTCCGCTGGAGCCCGGCTGGGTCAAGGTCGGCCTGACCACAGCGCGAAAGGCCCGCGGTTACCTCGACGCGATCGTCCACTCGGAGCACTTGCGGCGAAGGATCGACCTCGAGCGCGGGCGGTTGCGACTGAGCCCGATTCCCATCGGCACCCCGGCGCGCTGCCATGGCAACCGGGTGCTGGTGGTGGGAGAGGCGGCGGGCCAGGTCAAGACCACCAGCAACGGTGGCATCTACTACAGCATGCTGGGGGCGAGAGCTGCCGCCGCGACGCTCGATGCCGCGCTACAGAAGGACGATCTTTCCGCCCCGGCGCTCGAGGGCTACGAGGTGGCGTGGCGGTCCAAGCTCGAGGGGGAGCTCGAGGGCGGCCGGCAGATCCGCGCCGTCTTCGAGTCGATGTCCGACGCCAGGCTGGCCGCTCTGATGTGGCTGGCCTCGGTCGACGGCCTCATGGATCTGATCCGGGAGCGCGCCGACTTCGACTGGCACCGGCCGCTGCTCGACCGCCTGGCGCGTCACCGGCTGGTGGGCCCGTTCCTCGGCGCCATGTCGAAGGAGCGGCGGGCGCGCGCCTGAGCATCGCCAAAGCCAGGCACCCTCGAGAAAAGGACCGCCCCGTGGCCGTCGCAACCCGATCGAGGGCCATGGTGGAACGCAACGGAGCGAGGTAATGCGACTGGCATCGGCGCTGCCGGCCGCGACTTGCACATGTGAATCGCATGTGCAACGCTCGGAGCATGCCGAAGATGATCCAAGTGAGAAACGTTCCCGACGGGCTTCACCGCGAGCTCATGCGACGGGCGAAGGCGAGCGGACAGACGCTCACCGACTACATTCAGGGGATCCTCGAGTGGGAAGTGTCCCGACCGAGACGCGAGGAGGTGTTCGAGCGTATCGCCCGTCACCAGCCGGTCGATCTCGGTGCACCCGCCGCGGAGATCATCAGGCAGGAGCGCCGCGAGGCAGGCAGGGAGTGACACCGCTGCGGCGTGTGAGACCGCTGGTGGTAGATGCGTCGGCGCTCATCAAATACCTGCTGCGTGGAGCATCGAGGCTTTCCATCGAGCAGAACATCCGTAGGGGCGAGGTGGATCTGCACGTGCCCGCTCTCTGCGACGTGGAGGTCATGTCGGCGTTGCGACGAGGTCTTCTCGGCGGCCGTCTGAGCCTCGATCGGGCTGGATTGGCCCTGCAGGCGCTCATTGACCTGCCCCTTACCCGCCACGGCCACCAAACGCTGCTCGCACGAATTCTAGGGTTGCGGCAGAACTTCTCTGTCTACGACGCCACCTACGTCGCCCTGGCCGAAGCCTTGAGCGCCACTCTACTGACAGCCGACAGCAGGCTGGCTCGCACCATCCGCGCTCACCTGACCTTGCGTGTCATTGCAGCCGGCTGACCCAGGGGGCACCCTTCAAGCACTACGGGCCCCTGCCTGGACCGGAGCTTGACGGAATGCCCGGACGGCTTGTAGGGTTCAATTGTAGAGGATCGGATCGTGGTGACGCGTAACTACCATGATTTCGCCCGGCTCGCCGAGGCCTTCGCGGGTCAGGGCGGCCCTTTCCCGGCATCCTCTTTCTTCCCACCTCACTGGCTTCCTCCGACACCGGCGGCCACGTTCGGGCCCTCGAGCGCTGGATTCAGCGAGTTCCGACGGACAAGAATCCAATCGCCAATACCTATGCCTGGCTGGGCTGAACGCGCACTTCAACTTCAAAAACCCTGCTCGGCCAGGTGTCGCTCAATCGCCTCCAGGCCCACCGACCCCCGTCCACCTCGCGAAGGCTCCGATTGAGAAGCAATTTGGTTGACATACTGGAAGTCTGCGCACCTGGAGCGTATCCCCTCCAGGGAAGCAAGCGTGTGACCCGTGAGATCCACGAATCCCCGCTCTACCGGGTCGCCGAAGACATCGTCGATCGCGTGGGCATCGAGCAGGGCGTGATCGCACCCGGTCCCGAGGACAGGTTGGAGCTCACCGACGAGATCATGGGCACCGCGGAGGCTGCCGAACGGCTGGGGATCAGCCGCTCCGCGGTCGTCAAGGCTGCTCAGGCAGGTCGGCTGAAGGGCAAGAAGATCGGCAATACGTGGGCGCTTCTGACGCGTAGCGTGGGCAGCTACCAGGTGGCACAGCACCGCGTCGAGGCGGGACGGGCTGCTCACCCGAGATAGGGCTGCAACCACCGGACAGGTTGTTTCCCTAGCCCGAACTTCTCAACGGCTCGCGGCTGCGCGAGCGCAATGGCGCGCGATGA
>JBHHYG010000438.1:0-2925 GCA_046757445.1 Acidobacteriota bacterium | reverse complement strand
ACAGGGCGATGGAGGCCGGCGCGAAAAGAACGCGCGGCTCATCGCCACGGCGTTAGACGGCGGAAGCTTCAGAATGGCCGAGATCGCCGTTCGGCGGTTGATGCTTTGACGTCATGACGCTATCTTTCGAGCATGGCAGATGCTGCAAAAAGAGTGACGGTCTACTTCGACCCCGAGGTGCATCGTGCGCTGCGCATGAAGGCAGCCGCAGTCGATCGAACGGTGTCGGAGATGGTCAACGACGCCGTCCGATACAGCCTGGCCGAGGATGCCGAGGATCTCGCGGCATTCGAGGAGCGAGTAAACGAACCGACCATCGAGTTCGATACATTCGTCAGAGGCTTGCGGCGCAGTGGCAAGATATAGGCTCGGCATCAAGCAATCGGCAGCCAGGGAAATCGAGGCTATTTCACACAAGCGCGATCGTCAGCGCATTGTCCGGCGTATCCGAGCCCTTGCCGAGGATCCTCGCCCTCCGGGGTGCGAGAAGCTTGCGGGTCGCGAGGGATGCTGCCGGGTCCGACAGGGGCAATATCGAGTGGTCTACTCCGTCGATGATCGGTCTCGCATGGTAGAAATCGTCAAGGTCGGGCACCGGAGAGAGGTCTATCGCTAGATTGCCGAACAACGCAATTCACCGGACGGGGAGGGCGGCGGCGTTTTGATGGGCTTCAGACGACACGTTACGATTTGCTAACAGACAGCCACATCGGGTTTCCCCCCGGCCAGTGATCGCTGGCGTTCGGCGGCATTCTCGCTTGGATCGTGCTATGGTTACTTTGGGTTTGATGCAGAAGTGAGATGTCGGAGCTGGATGTCGCCAAAGAGCAGATTGCCTATCTCAAGTTCTGGTTGGGAGTGATGGTGGTCACGGACATCAGCTTGTTTGGATGGTTGCTCTCGAACGCCACTAGCGCAATTTCCCGCTTACTTGTCGCGGGCACTCTCGCCGCAATCGCCATCACGGCGGGTATTGCGCTTTTGCATCGTCGGATTGAACGGCAGATCCAAGAATTGAGAGGGCTGTAGCATGGAGACGGTCATTGCCATCCTTCTAGTTGCCGTGTCGCTAGTATTCCTGGGCGTGGCGCTGGATGCGACTAGATACCCGAAGTAGCCGCGGCAGGCCGCCGAACAACCGGCTGCAGTTGGACCGCCTGGGGCACTGCCTCTTTGATGGTCGTCAGCGGCGTGCCTCGCGCGTGGCTTCGGCGATGGTCGCTGGTACCTTCACCGGCGGCCGCTGAGCCGGAGAGTCCGGCTGGCAGCGCCGAGGATGCGTGAGGGAAAGGCCATGTGTTTTCCGGTAGCCTCTAGCCAGCAGACCCAACAGAGGAGCACCCCATGAAGCTGTGGAAAACCGAAACATCCAAGGACGGAATCGTCCTCGCCACCTACAGGAATCCGCCGATGAACTACCTCTGCGCCGCCGGAACGCGCGAGCTCGTCGAGCTGATCGAACAGTGGAAGAGCCCGGACGTCCGCGTGGTGATCCTGACAGGAGGCATGATGGGAAAGTTCATTACTCACTACAGCGTTGAGGAGCTCGTCGAGTACGCGAGTGACCGCGAGGCGATGCGCCGCACCGGCATCGGGCTGACCGCAGGCGGTCACAGGATGCTCGATGATTTGCGGGGGCTTCCGAAGCCGGTGATCGTCGCCATGAACGGGGACACAATGGGCGGAGGCTTCGAGCTCTCGCTGTCGTGCGATATTCGCATCGGCGCCCGCGGCGACCACCGTTTCGGCCTTCCCGAGGTGAAGCTCGGCATCCTGCCCGGCGGTAGCGGCACGCAGAAGATCACGCGGCTGGTTGGACTGGCCAAGGCAATCGAGTTCGTGCTGCGCTCCCGAGTCGTGCGGCCCGAGGAGGCTCTTGCGCTTGGCCTGGTGCACGAAATCGCCGACGATGCACTCGCACGAGCGAAGGAGATCGCCGCCGAAATGGCCGCGCTGCCTCCGCTTGCAGTGGCGATGGCTAAGCGGGCGGTCTACGATGGCTTCGACACACACCTACAGGCAGGCTTACGCATCGAAGACTCGGCGTTCCTGGAAACAATGCTCTCGGACGACGGCCTGGCAGCGATGAAAGCCTACATCGCCGAGCCGTTCGAGCACCGCCGCGCCTGGCTCGAGCGGCCGAAGGCTAGAAAGTACCAAGGGAGCTGATGCGCTCACGCGCCGTCGCCGCGGCACGCGACACGGTTGCTGCAGGTCGGCCTCGTAGTACGGAGGAGTGAATGCCGAACAAGCGCATGCACTCGGAGCGCGGGACGCACTGCTCGTTTTCAAGGGCCGTTTGCCTTGGCGTACGCTGCTGCCATGACGACCGTCGCTGCCGATCGCTCCGCGGCCGGTGATGCGCGGCGTCCGTTAGGCGGCACGAAGGGGGCTCCCATGCTTGCAGGCTCATGCGCATGCGGACGAATCCAGTACGAGGTCCGCGGAGATCTCATCGGCCCTATCACCCTGTGCCACTGCTGGCGGTGCCGCAAGCATTCTGGCTCAAGCTTTGGCACCACATCCGGAGTCAAGGCGACTGATCTCGTCTTCCTCAACGGTGAAGACCTCCTTAAAAGCTGGGAGTCCAGCCCGGGCGTGCGCAGGTTCTTCGCTGGCTGCTGTGGTTCTCCGATCTTCAAGCGCGACGACGTCGCTCCGGAATTCCTCGGGTTCCGCCTTGGAACCCTGGACACTGACCCCGGCCGCAAGGCCGAGCTTCACTTCATGTCTGGGTCCAGGGTTCCGTGGCTCGACATTCATGACTCGTTGCCCCAGAAGGGCGGCGGTCCAAGGTTCGGCGAGCGTGATTAGCAGGCACCGGAGCGTGCCGTCTAACAAGCGATTGCAGCTGACGCCCAACAGCCCGCTCCAATCGATCCGTGGTACCGTTCTGGCGGCGGGCGCCGTGCCCCAGCGTTGGCG
>JBHHYG010000437.1:0-2937 GCA_046757445.1 Acidobacteriota bacterium | reverse complement strand
AGCAAGTGGACTAACCTCGAGGGATTCCAGCGCACGCGGGGGATCCTCAGGACCGTCGCCCTCGCTCTGCGGGATGCCGAGACATGGGACGACGCACCTTTGATCGGGGTCAACGTCTTTCTCGCCGAGCCGGCAGTGGACGGTATCTCGGAAGCGCCCCCGCTCCCACTTCCGCCAGTGGCAGAGGGAGTTGTCGTTTTCGAAGCTGAATTGCCGTTAGAAAAGGTTCAAGACTTGGCCGAGCGCGTTCCCGACCTGCTTAAGGCGACAGCGGGCTCGACTACCAAGCTGCACGTCAGATATGAGCTCGAAGACACTTCATCCATAACGGAGAAACAACTCGAGCGGGTCGCGCACCTTTTGGAGGAGGTCATTCCCGAATTCAAACAGCGATAGCCCGCGCGGGCAGCTGTGGCGCCTCGAGGAATGCGGGGCCATAATTGGTTTCGCGTTGCCGTCATCGACGGCGCCCGCAGCCGCTGCCTCAGCACCCGGAGTGATCATGGAACCTTCGACAGACCCTCTGCAACGCCCTTCGAGAGTCGGCGCGCCGTGCTCTCGTGCCCGCCACCTGCTGCCGCTGCTGGTGCTAGTGACTACAGCCGCGTTGGTGGCCTGCTCGTCGGGCCATTCTGACCCGTCGCCGGCGCACCCCGCCGCAGCGGCCGGGGAGGGTAGCGGACCGGAGCAAGCGGCCGACGTCGACGGAGCCGCGACGGCCGCGGCGGGAGATGGTGAGACGGGCTCGATCTCAGCAGCAAGCGTAGCGGCGACCACCGAGCCGGAGATTCTGGCAAGCATTGACGGAGATCCGGTGACCGGGGCCGACGTCGAAGGTCGGATCGGATCGCGCCTAGCCCAGATGGACGTCCAGTATCGCAGCCAGCGACACCAGCTGGTCAAAGAGACGCTCGACGCCCTGGTGCGCGAGCGCCTGCTGGAGGAGGAGGCGGCCCGGCGGGGTATCGGCGGGAGCGAGCTGATCCGCTCGCTTGTCGACGGCAAGGTGCAGGTAACCAGCGAGGAAGTGGCCGCCTGGCATCAGCAGAACCAGGCGCGACTCGGCGGCAGGAGCCTGGATCAGATGTTTCCGCAAATCGAGCAGTATCTACAGCAGGTCCGGAGCGAGCAGCTCATCAGTGACTTCGTCGCCCAGCTCGAGACCGACAGGCGGGTCAGCTACTTCCTCGAGCCCTTTCGTGTAGAGCTGCAAGAGGGGCGCTCGCCCACCTATGGCCCCGCCGATGCCCCGATCACCATCGTCGAGTTCTCCGATTTCGAGTGCCCCTTCTGTAAGGGTTTCAACACCACGCTGGAGCGCGTCAAGAGCACCTATGACAAGCGGGTGCGCATCGTCTTTCGTCAGTTCCCGCTCGAGCAAGTGCATCCGCACGCCACCAGGGCCGCGGAAGCAGCCCTATGCGCAGCAGAGCAGGATCGGTTCTGGCAGATGCACGACCTGCTCTTCGCCGAGCAAGATCGGCTCGAGCTGGAGAATCTCAAGGAGAAGGCCGGCAGGCTGGAGCTCGACCAGGCCTCTTTCGATGCCTGCCTCGACTCGGGCAAGTACGCAGAGCACGTACAGGAGGATCTGCAGGCCGGCAACGCCGCGGGGGTCTCGGGAACCCCGGCGATCTTCGTCAACGGGCGCCCCTTGCCCGGCGGCGCGGTTCCCTACGAGAAGGTCGCCGAGGTCATCGACGACGAGCTACAACGCGACGCGCACGAATAACCAGCTTTCTCCGTCCCCCCAACACCCAAGGAGCGCTGTGGAGCTCGGACTCATCGGGCTGCCGAAATCGGGCAAGACGACCATCTTCAACGCCTTGACCCGAGCCCATGCCGAGATCTCGGCCTACGCCGGCCCCAAGGCCGGCCCGAACCTCGCGATCGTCGAGGTCGCCGACGACCGCGTGACCCGACTCGCCGAGCTCTATCAGCCGAAGAAAACTGTCTTGGCCACGGTCACCTTCATCGATTTCGCCGGGCTCGAGGCGGGAGCTGGCCAAGCCGGAATCGCGTCGGACGCCTCCATGGGACGCATCAAGACCGCCAACGCTCTCGCCTATGTGGTTCGCAATTTCAACGACGACCTGCACGGCGAGCCGACCTGCCTGAACGACATCGAGCGTCTCGACGAGGAGCTTCTGATCTCTGATCTGATCATCACCGAGAAACGCTTGGAGCGCATTGAAGCGAGCATGAAGAAGGGGCTGGGAAGCAACCCGCTGAAGCTCGAAGAAAAGGTGCTACGCAGGGTCCACGAACAGCTCGGCAACGGCCTGCCGATCCGGGCCCTGGAGCTGAGCGGCGACGAGGAGGTGGCGATTCGCGGCTTCCAGTTCCTCACCGACAAACCGGTGCTGGTCATCCTCAACTCCGATGAATCGAGCTTCGGCCGCCACCAGGATCTGCTGGCGAGGATCGAGCGGCGGCACCGTGCCTTGGAGTTCGCGGGCGCTTTCGAGATGGAGCTGTCTCGCCTCGCCGACGATGAAGCCAAGGAGTTCATGGACGACATGGGGATCCCCGAGTCGGCCCGCGCTCGCTTGACGCGCCTGGCCCACGAGGTTGTCGGCTACATCAGCTTTTTCACCGTCGGGCAGGACGAAGTGCGCGCCTGGAATATCCGCAGGGGCAGCACCGCGCTGGAGGCAGCGGCAACCGTGCATACGGATATGGCACGCGGCTTCATCCGCGCCGAGTGCTTCACCTACGACGAGCTGATGGAGTGTGGATCCGAAAAGACAGTGAAGGAAAAGGGGCGCTTCCGTCTCGAGGGCAAGCAGTACGTTGTCCAGGACGGCGACATCCTGAGCATACGCTTCAGTGTCTAGGTTTAGCCCACATTTCTCACCACGTTTTACAGCGGTTGGGCGTATAGGGCCAGCGCAGAAATAACTTCCCAGAGTTCGCGCCCAGATTTGGGTCAGATTT
>JBHHYG010000436.1:0-2959 GCA_046757445.1 Acidobacteriota bacterium | reverse complement strand
AAGGCCAGGAAACCCCCGAGGTGCAACGGAAGGACGAAGCCGCCTGCCGGTGGTGTGAGGATGCGACCTCTCTCACCGCCATGCAGTGGCGCTACCTGAAGGTCCCGCAGAAACACTTCGAGCAGCTACAACCGGCCACGCTCATCGACCTGGTTGTGACGAGTGCCGAGCCTGACGAAAGCCGGCTCCTGTGACGACGTTAGATAGATCACCATCGCGGCTTCGGTTGCAAAATTCCACCTAGAGAACGCCAACTTTCAGAGATGGAATCGAATACGAACTCGTGGTCTTCGTCCGAACCCCTGTTTGCAGCGTTTCCCCGGTGCTTTTTTCCTGCCTTTCTCGTCTAGTATCTTGGCCGCCTCCGCGATGGTAATCATCACGGTCAGCGGTTCTATGGGCGAGGCAATGAATCCGTAGCGGTCATAAAAGCGCTTCGCATCATCTGAAATCGCATGGACCAGAATTGCGCGGATTCCGGCGATCTCCGAAGCCTGTACGGTACGCAGAACCGCATCACGGAGCAGCCCTGTGCCCAAACCCTGGCGCTGAAACTCCCGATCGACTGCCAACCGACCCAGCACCATGACCGGTACTGGCTCCGGCATGTTCCGCTTCACCCGGCCCGGCGCTTCTTCGTGGGTCGCCGCGCCCACTGCGAGGGTGTAGTAGCCTACCACCCTCTGCTTGCCCGCACGCACAACATACGTGCGCGACGCTCCGCTCGCTTCATTTTGAAGAGAACGCCGACGCAGCCAGTCATCCAGAGCTGGCTCTCCGGAATCGAATCCCGACACGTCATGCGCGGCGGATAGCCTCTCGGGCGCTGTGACATCCGCAGAACTCATCGCTCCCAGGGCGCTCTTGTCCGTAGGAGCCGTCGCAACTTCGGATTGCTCGTCGGCGGCTTATCGAGCATCTCCATGAAGCGCTTGAACGCATCTTTCGAGAGCACAAAGTACCGCCGATCGAGCAGTACCGTTTCGGCTTCCCGGCACGCCGTCTCGAGCATAAAATCAGACCGGCTTCTGCCCAGCGTTTCCGCCGCTCGATCGATCAGCACCTTCTGCCTCTGACTCGCGCGGAGGTTGATCGTCTCGCCCCGCACCGTGGACTCCCTTGGTTCCATACTGGCCATAGCCCTCTCCTTGTGTATACAACTACTATACGGGAACGTGCGCACGTTGTAAATACGACAATCTCGGCCCAATTCCGCGTGCTGCTGAGCGTTCGACGCCTGCGCCACGGAGGTCGACCCGCTCATCCAGGCTGATCAGGCGCGAGCCGAACTTCACTCTTTGGATGAGAACATGCTTGTCGAAGGGCTCGAACCCGGTTTCGGCCAGAACCTGCGACCCGACAGGCTCGCGGTCAGTCAACCGGACGGAACGGCCATTCACGGTGATCTCGTGCCTGCGGCTATACCGCGTCAGCGGCGCGGCGTTGCTGATGCGGCTTCGGCAGCTCAATGTCATCACCGAACCAACTCTGGTCTACGCATTCCAATCAATCGCACGCGGCTGGCGAACGCAGGAGCCGGCCGAGATCGAGCCCGCCGAGGCTCGCGGCAAGTATGAACGCGCCCTTCGCTTTCAGCGCCTGTGTTACCGGGCGCTAGCGGAGGGGTTGATTTCACTAACCAAGGCTGCCGAGCTATTGCGGCTCCCTGTGTCGGAGGTTGAGGCCGAGTTGAAGGGGCCGCAAGGGGCGGATGAGGATCGTCGTCAGTGAAAGCAGCTGCCTGATCGACCTGAGGAAGGCGTCGCTTGTGGATGCCTTTCTCAGTCTGCCATACGAGATATTGATCCCGAACACTCTCTTCGCGGACGAGCTGCTCAAATTTTCTAGCGCCCAGAAGCGTGCCCTGGTGCGCGGGGAATTGAAGGTTGTCGATCTGCCCGGTGAGCGTGTCCTGCGCGCTCAGGAGGTCGTACGCCGGACACCGCGACTCTCCATCCACGACGGCTTCGCGTTCGCCCTGGCCGAAAATCACGACGGGTCCCTCGCCGCTTCTTACGCTGCCGGAACGGGCTACCCCCGCGGGTTACGCAGCGCTTGTTGACGCCCACGCCCTCGTTCCCGCTTCCCCGGACGCTGCAACTGTGTTACGCGGCGTAAAGCGCGATGGCCACCGATACATCAGCCTCCCGTCTGCCCAGCGCGACGCCGGCCCCCGGTGGCATTCACCACGTGTTCGTGACAGTCAATGATCTCAGCCGTTCGCGGCCGTTTTATGCGGCGCTGATGCCGCGGCTCGGCTACCCAGCCGTCTGGGATTACGGGTCCAGCGTGGGCTGGTTGAGCTCTGGCGGCAGCTTCTGGATAATGCAGGCGGACGCGCGGTACGTCAGGGAGAGTTTCTGTAAGGACCGAGTCGGGTTGTGTGAGGTAGCCTTCCAAGCTGAGAGTCGGGAGCAGGTCGACGCACTGGCACGCGATGTCCCGAGCTGGGGTGGAACGATCCTCGATCCGCCCCGCGAGTACCCGGAGTACGTGCCCGGCTACTACGCCGTCTTCTTTGCCGACCCTGATGGGATCAAGCTCGAGCTGGTTCACCTCCCGGCCTGAAGCGTCGCCGGTTCGGGATGCTTCGTCGGCCCGCTTCACGTGACCAAGAAACGTCTGACGGCCAAGCGACGATAGCCTGCCCGTTCGTAGCCCACTGGGCCAAGCACTGCCGTTTGGAATTACGGTGACAAATGAATGAAGTCCCCCTATTTGCCAAGGACGGGGCAAGTGCGAGGTCGCAAGCGGCCAGCTTCTACCGCCCCCCCCACCCCCTCCTTCGAAAGGAGGGGGGGCACCTCGCGGAATACGTCACCGAAATTCCGAGCCGCTGTACTTAGAGGCGGATGAGCGGGGTCTGACGCGAGGGTCGCAAGCCGAGGAGTCGCTTGATGTAGGGGTAGAACCTGAAAACGCGGTGCTCGAGAGTATCCAGCCGCTGTTCCATTGCCCC
>JBHHYG010000435.1:0-2964 GCA_046757445.1 Acidobacteriota bacterium | reverse complement strand
GACTGCCAGATCCGCGTGTCGGCCGAGGATCCGGACCGGATCGTCCGCACGCAGCTGATGGTCGCCGGGAAGCTGCAGTGCGAGCGCATTAAGTTCCTAGCCCGAGTTTACCGCGGAACGGGTCGGCTCGTCCCCGCAGGAGGGGGTGGGGCGAGGGAGATCGCTGCCATAACTACTTGTGAATAGGCAGGTTGCGGTCGGAAGGGAAGGCCCCGATCTCGCGCCGGCCTTCGTATGACCTAAAACAGAGCAGCCACCACCCCTTGGGTGGGGGCCGTTCGTTCTCCACAAAATATTGAGTATTCGGGCTCATCGCCCCTTGTCGCGAGGTCGGGCATTGGGTATCGTATGACCTAAAGCAATGGCCAGCCTGACCGCCAAGAAGATCGGAGGCCGCACCTACTACTACCTCCGCGAGTGCCAGCGGGTGGATGGCCGCCCCAAGATCGTCTGGCAGAAGTACCTGGGGACCGCAGCCGAGGTCGCCGCCGCCCTGGAAAAGCATCCCAGCGCCCTGGAACCCCTGCCCGAGGCCGCCGTGTTCGAATTCGGGGCCGTCACCGCCGTGTATGACCTATCCCGACGCCTGGAGTTGGTCAAGACGATCGACCACCGGGTGCCCAAGCGAGCCAACGGCGGCCCCAGCGTGGGCACATACCTCATGTTGGCGGCGCTGAACCGAGCCGTGGCGCCGAGAAGCAAGAGGAAGCTGGCGGGCTGGTACAAGCAGACCTCCCTGCCCCGATATCTGAAGATCCGGCCCTCCCAGCTCACCTCGCAGCGCTTCTGGGACAACATGGACCGCGTCAGCGAAGCCGCCCTGATCGACATCGAGCGGGAGCTGACGGAGCGGGTGGTGCAACGCTACGAGGTTGACCGCAGCAGCCTCTTCTACGACGCCACCAACTTCTTCACCTTCATTGATTCGTTCAACGTCAGGCCGAGCCTGGCCCAGCGGGGCAAGAGCAAGGAAGGCCGCGCCAACCTTCGCATCCTGGGGCTGGCCCTGCTCGTGACGCGCGACCATCACATTCCGTTGTTCCATCACCTCTATCCGGGCAACCAGCCCGATGCCCCGACGTTCCGATCCGTCCTGGGAGAGCTGGTGGCGCGCTACCGGCTCTTCGCCCAGGGAGTGGAAGACATCACCTTGGTGTTCGACAAGGGAAACAACGCCGAGGACATCATCGAGTCGGTGGACAAGAGCCCCTATCACTTCGTCGGCTCCCTGGTCCCCACCCAGCACGAGGACCTGCTGGCCATTGCCTGGAGCAAATATCGGCAGCTCGATCCGGAGCTCTTTCCCGACGGGGTCTACGCCCACCGCACGGAGAAGGAGGTCTATGGGCGCCGGTTCCCGGTGCTGATGACGTACAACGAGAATCTCTTCGTCGCCCAGACCCGCACGTTGGATCGGGAGATCGCCAAACGCCAGGGTAAGCTTCGCGCCTATCAGCAGTCCCTGGAGCGATGGCGGCGAGGAAAGGGCCGGGGAAAACGACCAACGGTGAAATCAGCGGAGAAAGGCGTGGCCCGAATCCTGCAGGGGCGCCACATGAAGGATCTGTTCCGGGTGGAGATCCAGGCCGAGTCCCGGGGGAAGACCAAGGGCCTTCCCAAGCTCCGCTACCGCTTCGATGGGGCGGCGTACCGCCGGCTGCAGCGAACCCTGCTGGGCAAGACCATTCTCTTCACCGACCAGGAGGAGTGGTCCGACGAGCAGATGGTCCTCGCCTATCGCGGGCAACACTTTGTGGAGGGGGCATTCCGTCAGATGAAGGATGTCCGCTATCTGTCCTTTCGGCCCTCCTTTCACTGGACCGACCAGAAGTTGCGGGTGCATGCCTTTTGCTGCGTGGCCGCTCTTCTTCTCTGCTCGCTGCTGCGCTTGGAGCTGCTCCGCAAAGGGATCAAGCTGACGATCCCGAGCATGCTGCATCGCCTGGGTTCGATCCAGGAAGTGCATGTCCTCACGTCGTCGGGTCGGGGCCGCCCGCGCACCCATCGGGTACGTTCCAAGCTGGACTCCCTGGCCCAGCGGCTCTTCGATGCAGTCGGACTGGACCGTTACCTGAAGGCCTGAAAAAGCCCGGTTAGGTCATACGGCGTGGTGCCCGCAAGCAACCTCTGTCACGAGGCTTACGCTCATCGATTCCACAAACTCGGTAAACTCGGGCTAGGCGTCCGCAGCCCCTTCGATCTGCTGGCCCTGCCCGACTCGCCGGCACAGCCGTAGGAGCCCGCCATGTCACTCCCCGCGTCCATCGGCGCGGCAGGGAGCAGGCGAGGCCTCGAGCTGGCCGACATCTTCCGCGCCGGTGGCGAGGACTACCGCCGAGCCCATCCACCCTCGTCACAGCAGGCTCGGGTCATGGCCGACATCGAACGCTGCCGGACGGCCTCGCTCGGCGGCCACCGCGAGTACTGCGAGGCCTGTGACTTCGAGCGCTTCGCCTACAACTCCTGCCGCAACCGACACTGCCCCAAGTGCCAGACGCTTACCAAGGCCCAGTGGCTCGAGGATCGCCGGGCCGAGTTGCTGCCCGTGCCCTACTTCCACGTGGTCCTGACCCTGCCGCACGAGCTCAACGGCCTGGTCCTGGCCCACAAGCGGGCCCTGCTGAAGCTCCTGTTCCAGGCCGGCGCCCAGACCCTCCTGCAGTTCGGCCAGAACCGCTTCGGAGGCAAGATCGGCTTCACCATGATCCTGCACACCTGGGATCAGCTCCTGCGCCCGCACTTCCACCTGCACTGCCTCGTCCCCGCCGGGGCCCTGGCCCACGACCGCAGCCGCTGGATCCGCGGAAATCCCAAGTTCCTCTTCGCGGTCCGCGCCCTCAGCAAGGTCTTTCGGGGCAAGTTCCTCGATGGCCTGCGGCGGCTGGCTGAGCGTGGTCGCCTCGCCACACCGGCCGGCGATCTGCCGCGGCTTTGGCAAAATCCCAATACACCGGATCGCGAGCG
>JBHHYG010000434.1:0-2964 GCA_046757445.1 Acidobacteriota bacterium | reverse complement strand
ATCGTCAACGCTTGGAGGCGCGCCAGCTAATTCCACAGAATCAGGGACACATCCCAGCCTTGAGAGTCATCTACAACATCCTCCAGAGGCTTTGTCCAGCAACTCTCCAGAGTCTGAAGTGGCCATCAGGTCGATCGCTCTCGCTCGAATTGTCTCGATATCATCTCGGCCAAGAACACCGGCCAAGAGTTCGATGATTAGGCCGCCAGGTGCGACCAACGCGGTGGTTGGGACCCGGGTTACCGCGAGCGCGGCGGCTTGGGTTCTGTCAACCAATGACCAGACAGGCCAATGTATTGTATGACTTGTTGCGTACTCTCTTGTTCGATCGGAGTCCTGTAACGATAGCGCGACAAAGGCGATATCCCGCGCCGCCAGATCTGAATGTAGCTCCGACCACGAGGGCAGCGTTTCTTCGCAATATGGGCATGAAGTAGTGAAGAACGCTACTACACCGCCGGCTTCTGTAATTTCGGAAAGGTTGTGGTCAATACCTTCGAGATCCACCGTACGGATGGAAGGAATGCGGTCGCCAGCTGACATTGAATGTGCTGCCTGTGCGCTGTCCAATCCTTGGGCCAAAGCTCGTTTTAAGTCGCGATTTTGGTCGGCAAGGCTCCAAATCAGGAAGCCAACAGCCCCTGCCGCGAGCAGCATCATAGTGCTTGAAGCCCATGTAGGGAGTAAGACCCGCTTGCCTGATTGCATCTGTCACCTCGTTGGGTTCGGCAGCCTCAAGACCTTCGAGCGCGCGTTCAAGGAGAGATTTGGCATGACGCCATCGGAGTTCCGGCGGGCGCAGAGGCTACTGTCGAGCTGAAGGCGGGACGCCGTTCGGGAGCGTTTGCCATGTGTGGCGATCCGAGGTGGTGCGAACGCATCGACACAGCAGATTGACGCAGGCTCGTAGCCCTACTGGTAGCCCGAGCTTCTCATCAGCTCGTGAAGCGAGCGCGCGTAAGGGCCGCGAGCCGTTGAGAAGCTCGGGCTAGGAGCCTCGCAACGGTGGGTTGATGGGCCGCGCTGGGCGCGTCAGGTAGCGCTCCAGGAAGGCTCTGTGTTGCGCATCGTTCGGATAGGCCTCGTCGGGGCCGTAGGGATAGCCGCTCATGCGGTGGAAGGGAAGCGGCTCGACCCTGTCGCTGTAGGCGGTGTTGAGGTCGCCGTCCTTGACCCAGCCGTTGAGGTAGACGAGAAAGTCACGCCGCCAGCCCGGCCGCACCGGCGGCAGTGAATCATTGAAGCGAATCGCCAGCTCGTCGCCGGTGCCGACGATGACGTACTGGTCTTCCGCCGCCTGCAGGAGCTCGCCGACGGGGCCGAAGCGAGTGTAGAAGCCCAGATGCTGGTCCCACGGGGCCTCCGCCGTGACGGTTTGATAATCGAAGGTCTCGTAGCCCTCCGCCGTACGGTGCAGGGCGGAAAAACCTCGCGGGCGCAGCTGTGCACTCTCGGGCGCCAGCACATGGACCTGCAGCGGCACGGACGAGAGGCTGGGGGCCGTCAACGGGGCGGCGGCCGTGGATGAAGCTGTCGAGCCCGGCACCGCTCGGGGAGAACCAACCGCCGGGGCGAAGCTCAAGCGGCCGCTCCTCGGCACCCCGAAGGCCTCATGCCAATCACCTGCCGGGGCAACGCCGTGAGGATAGGCCCCGGCCTGGGTATAGCCGATCCTGTCCCAATAAAGACGCATCGTCGTGCGCAGGCGCAGGCGCGGATCAGAGCGCACCAGATAGGGGCTCAAATCGATCGCCAGGGTGGTGTCCTTGGCGTTAGGCAGGCCGATATCGTCGATGGCGGTCCGCCATCCTCCGGCACCGTCCGGAACCTCGAGTGACACCGGCGTGAAGTCGAACCTCGGGTCCTGATCGGCGGCCAGGTTAACGCTTCCCGTGGCCCAATAGACCCAGCCGGTCAGAAACAGGGTGACCGGTTCGGCCGCAGTCGCTGGCGGCGTCTGTGGGAGATCTTCCATGCCGGCGGCGGCAAGGCCCGCTGACAGGTCCAGGGTCAGGGCATGAGGCGTGGCCATGCCGTCGTAGGGACCGGGACGGAAGGGAACCGCCCACTCGCCGTCGACGGCGGCCAGCTCCCGGCTCCAGTCCCTGCCCTCCTGGTCGATGGCCCTTACCGGCTGTAGCTCATCGAAGAGAAAAAGGCGGAAGTCGGGATGCGGCGGTGCCGAGAAACGCTCGTCGGGCAGGACCGATAGTTGCGTCGGATGGTCCAGAGCCAGCAGCCTCACCGCGTCGATGTAGCCGGTCTCCCGCAGCTCCTCGGTAAGGCGGATCTCGAAGCGACCGTCGCGCGCCGCCAGGGCCTCCGCTGGCACCGGCACGTACTCGTCGGCATCCGGTGTATGAAACACCCCCTCGGACAGCGGCATCCCCAGCGGCGCTACCCCCAGCACCTCGTTGATGAAGCGCCAGCGCTCGCCGTCCCAGGTATAGAGGAACGGACAGGAGCCCTCAAGCCGCTCCAGCTCGGTCACCGCCACGGCCCGGCTGGCATCGACTTCCAGCAGGTTCTGAACGATGCCGTTGGGCCAGCGGACGCGCACGACATCGACGGTGCGGGCATCGCCGACTCCGAAATGAAGGGGCGCCGCGCGCAGCGGACGCATCTGATAGTAACCACCCGCCTTGACCTCGAGGCGGGCCCCGATCCCGCGCAGGTTGTTCTTGATCCCCGTCAAGCTGACCGACAGCCAGCCGCCCGCCGGCGCCTCCTGGGTCAGCCAGATCAGCCGGGATTGCCGCTCGATCAAAAGATCGACGGCACCGTCGCCGTTGACATCGGCGCTGGCCAGCAACCCGCCCGCTGGCGCTGGCGGAGAGCCCGCCGCACCTCCGTTGGCAGCGGCACCGGCCTCCCCAACGACGGGCGTGAAGGGACGGAAATCGAAGCCCCCGGCATTGACAAAGAAGCGCAGCCCGTCCCGGGTCGAAACAGCCAGATCGAGGT
>JBHHYG010000433.1:0-2971 GCA_046757445.1 Acidobacteriota bacterium | reverse complement strand
GCGCCCTCGAACCGGCGCGCGCCTTGTCCTCGCACCCCTTGCGCCCGCTCGCTTCTCGACCCGTTGAGAAATACCGGTTAGCTCTCCGGGAGCCGCGCCGCCAGATCGGCGGTGTATTTTTCGAGCGCGGCAGCAAGAGCCGCCTGATCGTCGATGTCGTGGAGGTTCAAGCTCTTTCGGTAGACTCGATCGCCGCTTCTGTCGTAAAGCTCCAAACGACCCTTGAGTCTGCGGGGCCTCTTGTCCCGTAGCTCCTCGTCATCGATGACCAGCAGATACTCCGCCAGCCGCACATCGGCGACCAGCGCCAGCCTCGGCGAGTCGGCAACCGCGCGCTGCAGTGCCCGATAGACCTTCTTGAGGGCCGCTTGAACCTCGAGATCGGGTATCTCGGAGGGGCGGAGCATGATCCGGGGAGCGTCGAGGCGATCCTTGAGATCGGCAGGAGCGGGTGAGTGTTGCCGCAGGAGCTCGAACTCCTCCCTCATCTCGGCACCTGCTTGTCGGGCCCGGATGGCATGTTCCCAGCCGAGCTGATAGTCACCGACATGGTAGGCCGTCAACCAGGCCAACTCCTGGACGCGCGCGAACCCCGGGTTGAGCGCCGCGGCCCGCTCGGATGCCTCTTGCGCCTCCGGCCACCTGTCCAGCAGGCCGAGTGCGATGGCGCGATGGTAGTGAGCCTGCCAGTGACGGGCATCAGCCCGAAGGGCGCGATCGAACTCGACCACGGCGAGGTCGGCCCGCCCGCTTTCCAACAGCTCGACTCCTGTATGGACGGCGGCACGTGCCCCCTTGCTGTCGGCGGCGCTGCGAAAGTAACCAGGGCGTGTGAGAGCTCGTAGCTTCGGGCGCCCGAGCTTCACCTCCAGCTCGTGCCAGGTGAGCTCTTCGGAGCGGGTATCTGCAGAGGCCAAGGAGGGCGGGTGGTAGCCGATCAAGTAGGAGGCTCGCAGCAGGTTCAGGGCCTCGTTATAGGCCCGATCAAGCCGACTCGAGGACCCCTTACCCTTGATGAGCTCGCCGCCGGATATGCGCGCCAGCTCCCGCCACTGGGCCTCGAGCTTGCGCGCACGGCGCATGGCCTCGAGGGCACCGCCTCCCAGGAAGGGTCTGAAACCGCCAACGGCAGGTTGGACAGCAGCGCCCGCGGAAATGGGAAAGACCGGCAGGCCCGCTTCATGGGTGGCCTCCAGCGCCCCCGCCAGGCTGGTCACGCTTCGGTTGTCGAGACCATCGGTGAGAACGACCATCGCCCGGCGCCTGGTGCTGGTACGGCCGCCGTGGTCCGACAGAGGCGCACCACACCCGTCGCTGGCCTGGAACAAGAGAAGCGGCACGGCGGCGTTGCCCCCTTGCTGGCCAGCCGGTGCAGGTTCAACCCCAGACGCACTGGCCTTGCCGCCAGGAAGCCCGAAGGCGGTGTACTCCGCAACTTGAAGCTCGTCTTCGGCCGTGCTTCTGAGCTCGGAGAAACCCTTCAACATGGCGTCGAAGAGAGCCGTGTTGCCCTGCTGCGGGGCTTGCTCGATCAGGGTCCGAAGATGTGGGTCGCCAGGGCCGCCCCAGCGCCCCGGGCCGACCACCGTGTTGAAGGGCAACACATAAACACAGTCCTCGGCCGACAAAGCCTCCAGGAAGGCGATGGCCACGTCTCTAGCATAAGGTGCATCCCGCCCAATACTGCCACTGAAATCCAACCCCATAGCGATATCGAGCGGTGCATCCTGCGGCGCTAGCAGGAGGGCGATCTGCTGCTCGACCCCATCTTCGAAAAGAGTGAAGTCCTCTTTCGTGAGGCCTGCGACCGGCACACCCTTGGAGTCGAGCACCGCGACATTCAGCGTCACCATCTCGACCTCGGCGCCGTATACCGGCCGCTTATCGAGGGAACGCTGCTGAACAGAAGTCGCGGGGAAAGTTGCCGGGACAACCGGCCAGGACCGGCCGGGCGGGCCCGAACCAGCGACGTAGAGTGCCAAGGTCAGGCACCAGATCGCCGATCTCGTCACCATCGCCTACACCTCGAGGGTCAGTTGCGCCGTCCCAGCTGCCGCACGATGACCGCAGCGGCAAGGTTGATGGCGCACATCGGAGCGGCATGTGGAAGGCAGATCGGCAGGGGCGCCTCATCCAGCAGCCTACGCCAGGGGAATCGACATCGGCAAGAAGGGATGGCCGCCTTCCCCGAGCCGGCGTGCCATGGCCGACACCTCCCGGCCTTGGTGCGTGCCACCACCGATTGAGCCAGGCGACCAGGCGGTCTATTCTCCGAAAGCGCTGGTTCCTGGTGATGCCCACCCCCGCGGATCCCGTCATGAGATACCTGTCTGCCATCGTCTCCCTGGCCCTGGTAAGTGTGGCCTGTGCCGAGAGTCGCCCGCCCTCGACGCTGCCAGCGCGGCACGGCTGGAGCGAGACGGGGAGGGCTTCCTGGTATGGTCCAGGCTTTCATGGCCGGCGCACCGCCTCGGGAGAGGTCTACGACATGGAGGCGATGACTGCCGCCCACAAGAGCCTGCCATTCAACACTTGGGTGCGGGTCTACGACCTCGACAACAAACGCTCGGTGGACGTGCGCATCAACGACCGCGGCCCGTTCGTCGCCAGCCGCATCATCGATCTCTCCCATGCCGCCGCCCGGCGGTTGAAGATGATCCGGAACGGCACGGCCAAGGTGCGCCTCGTGGTCGTCGGGGCATCGGATCTTCTCCAATGTAGCCAGGTGCAAGTGGGGGCCTTCGCCGTGCGCGCCAACGCCGATGCGCTGGCCAAGAAGATGCGCGCGGCCGGCGAGCCTGTGCACAACGAGGTGGGCTCGGACGGTCTCACCCGCGTGCTGCTCGGCCCCTACTCCGATCTATCGACAGCCGAGCGCGCGCTCAAGCGGTACCGAGCCATCATCAAACCCTGCCACTCGATTCGCTAGCCCGCATTTCTCGACGGGTCGTGAAGCGAGCGGGCGCAGGGG
>JBHHYG010000432.1:0-3011 GCA_046757445.1 Acidobacteriota bacterium | reverse complement strand
GCCCGCGAGCCAAGCGCAACGCAGTCATCGCGGCCCTGGCGCCCGCGCAGCCGCGAGCCGTTGAGAAATGCGGGCTAGCCTCACAAATCCGGCGACAGCAGCGAGACGATGCGCTCCTGTAGCGCCACCTCCTCACCCGGCAGATAGCCCAAGTGACGCCAGAGGATGGTGCCCTCCTGGTCGAGGATGAAGGTGGTGGGAGTGCCTACGACCCCGTATTGCAGGGCCACCCCGGCGGTGTCGAAGGCCACCGGCATCTGCAAGTCCTGCGCCTTGAAGAAGGCCGCCGTTCCCTTACGGTCGTTGCTGATATCCACGGCCACTACGGAAAAGCCGCGATCTCGATACTGCCGGTAGAGAGAATCCAGGTGAGGAAACTCCTCACGACAGGCCGGTCAGGTGGGTGACCAGAAGCTGATCAGGGTCACCTGCCCTAGTGCACGGCGCAGGTGGAGCTTGCCCTCCTGGTAGCCGGGGAGCTCGAAGTCCGGTGCTTCGACCGCATGGGAAGCACGCTCCGCCGCCAGCCAACGCTCGAAACCTGCCGGCTCGCCATCCTGCTCCGCGTAGATGTAGCGTAGACCCTGCTCGAGCTGCGGTCTGTCGTTGATGAAGGTACTCCGCACCAGCCAATCGATGCCGGCTCGTCGATCCCCGGCCTCATAGCGAGCCCAGCCCAGCCGGTAAGCAAGGCCCTCCTCTAGCGGCAGCTTGAGAAGAGGATCGCTGCCTGAAAGCTGCACCGCGCGCTCGAAGGAGCTCACCGCGACGGTCGCATCCCCGAGACCCATTTCGGCGTCGCCTCGCAGCATATGAAGCTGATAGATTCGCTCGGCCTCTGGAAAATCGGTCACGAACCGGTCGATGAGCGTAACTCTCTCCTGCCCTGAAGCTGACTCGATCTGAGAGATGCGCCGAACGGCGATCTCGTTGGTGAGGCGCGGTGGCGCCCCGGGCACCGCCGCTGTTCCCTGCTCCGAGGTCGCCGCAGCGGCGCCAGGCGGCGGCTCGATGCGGTCCCAACCTTGGCAGCCAGCGGCAAGGATGCCGCTGGCCAGGACCATGGTGAAACGAACAGCTCTCTTGCTCCGCTCACCAGCCCACATGGCCAAGGGCATCCTCGAATCGGGGATTTCAGCGCCAAGCTCAATGCAAGCACGCGGTTACCCCCGTGTGCAAGCATGGATGAAAGGCGGCGACGTAGCGATATGGTACATAGTAGCTATGCCTCGAGGTGAGCAAGCAGCATTGTTCGGCCCGCGATTGCATCTCTCCCGACCCCTGCTCGGGCACGACCGGCAGGTCGAGCTGGTCGAGCGGTTGCGCCCATGCCTGTTGTACTTCCCCGAGCTCGACGGCCGAATCATCAGGGTTGGTATCACCCGCCAGGCCGATGGCATCGCCATCTTCGAGCCGCTGACCGTGCGCTTCGATCTCCGCCGCCGCCTACCGACCAACTACACGATCGGGCACGAGCTCACCCATCTGCTGCAGGCGCTCAAGCGAGTGCCCCAGGGAGAGGTGCAATGTGACATCTGGACCCTGGCGAGGAGCCGCTTGTTCACCGATGAGGTACCTTGCTACTTGCAGCTGCCCCGCCGGGTGTATCGGAACTGGCGTCGCTATGCCGCCTGCGTGCGGTACTTGTGCGCACGCGCCATCAGCGAACGCAGCAGGCGCCGCACCTATATCCGCTGGCTGAAGGCCGAGATGGAGCAGTTGCCGTAACCCGAACTTCTCAACGGCTCGCGGCTGCGCGAGCGCAATGGCAGGCGATGACTGCGTTGCGGTTGCCCCGAGGGCTCGACGTACCGCACGAGTACGCCTGCGGTTACGAACCGCCCCGCACGTCGTCCAAGCTGACGATCTCGGGCATCGGCAGCTCGGGCGGTGGTGCATTGCTTCCGGCACCGGTCAGCACCACCACCACCGTGTCGGAGGCCGCCACGGTCCCCTGTTCTCGCAGCCGCATCAGCCCCGCCAGGCCGGCCGCGGAGGCCGGCTGCAGATAGCGGCCCGCCAGCGAGGCGACCTGCCGCTGCTGGCCGAGGATCTGCTCGTCGCTCACCTCGACCGCCACACCTCCGGTCCGGCGCAGCCAAGCCAGCGCGCGAGCGCCGCTCGGCGGTGAAGGATTGGCGATGGCCGCGGCGACGGTGTGGAGAGCACCGACAGGAAGCGGCTTTTCCTCACCCGCCTGCCAAGCGCAGGCGATCGGCGCGCAGCCGGCGGCCTGCACCGCCACCATCCGTGGAGAGCGCTCCAGCCAGCCCCATTCGACGGCCTCCTGAAAACCCTTGCTGATCGCCGACAGGTTGCCGCCACTGCTCGTCGGTACCACCACCCAATCCGGCGCCTGAGAGCCGAGCTGTTCGCCGATCTCGTAGGCGATGGTTTTTTGCCCCTCCACGCGCAGGGCGGCATCCGAGTTGACGAAGGCCACGCCGTGGACACGCCCCCATTGCAGGCTGGCCTCATAGATTTCCCCGTAGGGCGCATCGATTCGCAGCAGTCGAGCGCCATGCACCGAGATGGGGGCGAGTTTTTCCGCGGCCGTACCCGCCCCGACCCATACCGTGGCGGCCAGGCCGGCACGGGCCGCATAGGAAGCGACGGAGCGAGCCATGTTCCCGGTGCTGACCGTGCCGACCGCTTTCACCCCCGCCGACGCCAGCACGGCCAAGGCGACCGCCGTGCCGCGATCCTTGAAGGAGCCGGTGGGGTTGCGGCTTTCATCCTTGAGCCAAAGATCCCGGCAACCGGCCTGTCGGCCGAGACGGGGGGCCCGCAGCAGGGGGGTCCCCCCCTCACCCATCCGCACGCGCGCGACTTGTCCTGGGTCGATCGGCGGAAGAGCCGCCAGGTACCGCCACAGGCCGCCGGCGACAGCCTCGGGGCCGGCGGCTCCCACTCCCCAAGGCGGGTTGAGGTCGGCGCCACAAGCATCTCCAGGCTCGACCTCGAGTGGTTCACCACACTGCCGGCAGCGGTGAGCGTGAGGATGGAACGCC
>JBHHYG010000431.1:0-3013 GCA_046757445.1 Acidobacteriota bacterium | reverse complement strand
TTTGACAACAGCGGTGACAGCGGAGAGCCCTGTGGCATACCGGCTTCGCGTTGACTCACCAGCCCTTCCTGCATGATACCCGCGTTCAGATACCGTCTAATCAACCTCAGGAGTCGTTTGTCTTTGACCTTGCGGGCTACCCGGCTCATCACCATGTCGTGATTGACACTGTCGAAAAATTTCTCCAGGTCAAGATTCACCACCCAGCGATAACCGTCGGCCATGTCGCGGCAGGCTTGCTCCAGGGCTTGGTGGGCACTGCGACCCGGACGAAAGCCATAACTGCGCTCCGAAAAGTCCGTATCGAACAGAGGCACCAGTACCTGCAACATCGCCTGGGCGATCAACCGGTCAAGGACAGTCGGAATCCCGAGCATTCGCGTTCCACCTCCGGGCTTTGGCAGATACACCGCCCGCACCGGAGAAGGAACATACGTCTCGCTCAGGAGCTGCTCTCGAATCTCGGGCCAGGCCCGCTGAAGGTACTCCGGGAGTGCATCGACGCTCATACCGTCAACCCCCGGGGCACCCTTGTTGGCCTGCACCCGTCTTAAGGCGGCAAACAGGTTCTCTCGACGTAGCACCTCCTCCATCAACTGCCGGGTCTGTGGCGCGATGGACTCCCCTTTCGCCGGTGCCGTTTGGCGCACGACGCCGGGCTCATGGCGACTTCCGGCCGCCTCCTTCCCGGGTCGTTGGAGCTTCTCAACTCTCATGACGGCGCCTCCTGCGGCACACGAGATCGTGGCATCGGGCCGGGTTCACATGTTCGGGCCTCGGATCGCTACGACGATCCTTGTCGCCCTCTGCTGACTTCTGCCCACCCATCGAAAGACCTCTCGGCCTCCCTAGCACCAGGCAGATGGGCAGAGCTCCCGGGGTAAGGCGCGTGACCTTCCTTCCATCCCCGCCGCATATACCCCACCGCGTTCCGGATGACATCGGGCTTTGGACACCGACGCTTCCTCGCCCACGCGGCAAGGCCTCACATGCGGTTCGTATGCCTCGGGTCGGAAGTTTGCCTCCAGCTGCCTTCAGATCCCACCTCGCGGTGGGCACCCTTGCTGTTCGGCTAGGAGTTCCTGTCATCAAGGCCTCCAAGGGACTTTCACCCTCAAGTCACTTCCCGGTCGGCTTTCACCTTCCGGTTGCTAGCGCCAGTCTATGGCGCTACGCGCCATGCCTGGCGCACATCGGGTGGGAGGGAAGGTTGCCCTTCCCGTCCCCCCACACCACCGTGCGTACGGGACCGTACACGGCGGTTCAAGAGAGCCGCGACCGGACCGGACTCTGACCGAGCAAGCTCAGGAGACCCCATTGCGCCAGTAACCGATTGGTTATGGCGGCGTGCATGTGCGAGGCGCCTGCGTTCCACCAGGCCCCTCGGCCGGTGGCGGTCGCCTTGCGGGCACGCTCCGCTTTCACTCCCAGTACGACGAGCTTTCGATAGCGGGTCTTGGGTTTGCGCCATTGCTCCCACAAGATCTTGCGGAGGCGCCGGCGCAGCCATTGATCCAGCAGGTCGAAAGGCTGCCTGACCGTGGAGAGCCGAAAGTAGCCAATCCATCCTCGCGTGAAGAGGTTGATCTCCTCGATCACCTTGAGGATGTTTCGCCCCCGCCCCTTGTGCGTGATCTCGCGTATCCGATCCTTCGCCCGTTTCACGGAGCTGGGGGCCGGCTTCAGGCGCGGCGAGCGGTGATTTGTCACCGTGTAGCCCAGAAACTTCCGTTCCCAGGGCCGTGCCACGGCGCTCTTTGTGCGATTCACCTTCAAACGCAGCTTGGCCTCCAGGTAGTGCGTCAGGGACGCCATGACCCGTTCTCCTGCGCGCCGGCTCGCGACGTAGATGTTCACGTCGTCTGCGTAGCGGCAGAAGTGATGCCCTCTGCGTTCGAGCTCCTTGTCGAGGTCATCGAGTAGGATGTTCGACAGCAGCGGTGACAGCGGCGACCCCTGCGGGGTTCCCGCCTCGCGTATGCTCACCAGCCCGTCTTGCATGATGCCCGCCGTCAGATAACGCCGGATCAGCTTGAGGAGCCGTTTGTCCTTGATCTTCCGCGCCACGCGGCTCATCAGCAGGTCATGATTGACTCGGTCGAAGAACTTTTCCAAATCAAGATCAACAACCCACCGGTTTCCTTCGGCGATGTGGTGGCACGCCTGCCTTACGGCTTGCTGCGCACTGCGTTCCGGACGGAAACCGTAGCTGTGGGCTGAGAACCCGCGATCGAATATCGGGGTCATGACCTGCAGGATCGCTTGCGTGATGAGGCGATCCAGGACGGTGGGGATGCCGAGCGTGCGTGTCCCTCCGCCGGGCTTGGGCAGATGTACTGCCCGGACCGGTGAGGGGACGTAGGTTGCGTTCAGCAGCTGCTCTCGGATGTCGGGCCATGCTTTGCGAAGGTAGTCCGGCAAGTCCTCGACGGTCATCCCGTCAACGCCCGGTGCTCCCTTGTTAGCTTGGACCCGTTTCAAAGCGGCAAATAGGTTCTCTCTGCGCAGCACCTCCTCCATCAAGGTTTCGGTCGGTGGTCCGGTGGGCTCCGCGACCGCCGTCACCGCTTGATGCACAACAGCGGGCTCATGGCGACTTCCGGCCGCCTCCTTCCCGGGTTGCGGGGGTCTCTCAACACCCATTTCTGCATCTCCTTCGGTGATCGAGGCTACGGCATCGGGCCGGGTTCTCTCGTTCGGGCCTCGGAGCGCTACGACGCTCCTTATTGCCCTCTGCTGACTTCTGCGCACCCTTCGGGCGACCTCTCGGTCGCCCTAGCACGAGGCAGGTGGACAGATCTCCCAGGGTAAGGCGCGTGACTTTCCTCCCATGCCCGCCGCATATACACCCCACCGTTCCGGATGACATTGGGCTTCGGACACCGACGCTTCCTTGCCCACGGTAGGCTGCCTCACATGCGGTTCGTGTGCCTCGGGTCGGGCGTTTGCTTACAGCTTCCTTCAGATCCCACCTCGCGGTGGGCACCCTTGCTGTTCGGCTAGGAGTTCCTGT
>JBHHYG010000430.1:0-3021 GCA_046757445.1 Acidobacteriota bacterium | reverse complement strand
GTTGAGGATTTCGCGATTGAGGAGCGGCCGAAGATGGTGTGAAGATGAGATGCCAGAATGTGAAGTTATTCTTGCGCCAGCCCTAAGCAGCTAACCCTCAACAGCGTCAACAGCACTGGCACCCCCTGGCTATTGAAATCCGCCCCCTCGGGACCCATGCCAGCCGGCTTGCTCCCGCTCAGCCAACCGATTAATACCCTCAAAGAGGAGCCGATCTCTTGCCCGTGGACCGGCCAGGCGCTACTATGGCGGCACAGTGCACCGGTGAAGGGGGGGCGTCAGTCGACCTTCCCTCTTGCGACAGACTTTTTCACAGGGGGAGGAAATCAGCATGGGTGGAATCAATGTTTTCAGGTGGATCCTGAGCGGGATCGTCTCCGGTACTCTCTTTTTCCTCATCGAAGGATTGGCGAGCCAATTCTACCACCGCCAGATGGAGGCCTCCTTGCAGCGTCTTGGCCTGTCGATGGAGATGTCTGCTCAGACGATGCTTTGGGCACTGCTGGTGAGTCTGATTGCGGGGCTGTCGCTGGTTTTCTTCTATGCTGCGGCGCGACCGCGCTTTGGCCCGGGACCCCGCACCGCATTCATTGTCGCCACAGCCCTTTTCTGTGGGGGTTATCTCTTGAGCCTGATCGGCTACCACATGATGGGGATGTTTCCCCTCCGCCTGCTCATCCACTGGGGCCTCGTCGGATACCTGGAGACGGTACTGGTCACCATCGTGGGAGCCTGGATCTACCGCGAAGAGTGAGGGGAGGCGGGAAGGATTTCCTGCTGTACCCATGATTGAGGAAGACCGTCCACCGGGGTCATGGGAAGAGACCCCCGGCCCTAGGCCAAGGTGGTTTTTCCCGTCTGGCGCGCGCCCGTGACCACTACCGCGGGCATGACGCGAAGACGATCGCCAAGACTTCGGGCCACAAGACGGGGCAGGAGGTCAGTATTCATGGCGTGAATGATAATCATTCACGACGTGAATAATCAAGCTCAAGAAATCAGCCGTCCTCAGGCAGGATCCCCCGGCGGAGATTGAACGGCGACTGTACTGGGACGCTGATGTGGAGTCGCGAAACCGCAAGCCTCTGGTGCGGTCTTCGGGCCTGGAAGGCACTTGGGAGTGCCGTTTTGGTTCTGAAAATCGGGTTCGCGTTTTTTGCGAACTTCGTTAGCGAAGATTTTCTGGGGCGCCAGAAGGCGCCAGGGCCGGGCGGGCCGTAGGCAAGGCGTTAACTGAACTAGGCCAAGTCAGCGTTTGGCAGAAATCCATCAGGGCGAGCTGCTAGAAGATTGGGATCGTCTCCAAGCTGGACGACCGCCATTCAAGATTGAGCCTCTCAGTTGAGGAGCGTGCCATGAAACATCCCGTTTACCGAGTGCGCGGATTCGAGGTCGTCGATGCGTACACCCTGAGGGTAGAATTTGACGACGGCACGTCCCAAACCATCGATTTTCGTCCAGTCCTCCAGGGAGAATTGTTCGGTCGCCTTCGGGATCTTTCACTTTTTAAGCAGGTGAACATCGACCCGGAGATTCATACACTCGTTTGGCCCAACGGAGCCGACTTCGATCCGGCCACCTTGCACGACTGGCCGCGAATGGCTCCCAAGTTGGCAGAAATGGCTCGACGATGGGCCAGCATGTCGAAAGAGGCCAGCTAACAAGCGCCTGCAGGCGGAGAGCGAAACGCGGCCGCTGAGCCGCAACACATTAGACGGTCTGATCGATCGCTTCGTGAGGAGCCAGTAGAGAATCGAGTGGCAAGACCGGTTCGCGGCGCTTCTTGCCGACCCAGGGCAGGGCCTCCCCACCGACGTGACGCCCCATCGGGCGAGCGAACCGGAACCCGCCGGTGCCAGTCCCTGCAATTGGCCGGAGTGTAGATTTTCAATTAGCCGACACGCGGGCGACCCTCGGCGAGCTGCTCGCGGCCGAGGCTGGGGCGGCCGTGGAACGCAGCCCTGCGGACCTGCGCGAGGTCAATAACTACGTCGTGGCCCTCGAGTACGGCATCAAACGGCTACGCGAGCTGCCGCTCTCACTTCGCCTGGTGCGCGAGCTGCACAAGAGGCTCATGGGCGGCATGCGCCGTGACGCGCCCACGCCCGGTGAGTTTCGGCGCAGCCAGAACTGGATCGGCCCGGCGGGATGCACGTTGGCCAACGCCACGTTCGTGCCACCACCGCTCGACCGCTTGATGGAGTGCCTCGGAGCCTGGGAGGCGTTCCTGCACGAAAGCAGCCTGCCGCCGCTGGTACACGCGGCTCTGATGCACTCGCAGTTCGAGGCGATCCATCCTTTCCTCGATGGGAACGGCCGCGTCGGCCGGCTGCTCATCACGCTCCTGCTTGTCGAGAGAGACGTACTTCCCGCGCCGCTCCTCTACCTGAGCGCCTTCTTTGAAGCCACGCGCCAGGAGTACTACGCGCACCTGCTCGCGGTCACCGAGAAAGGCGAGTGGGAAGAGTGGCTCACCTACTTCCTGACGGGAGTGACGCACCAGGCAGACGACGCGGTCGGCCGGATCCAGCGCATCGACAGCCTGATCACTCGCTGGCGCGAGAAGCTTGCCGCCGTGCCTTCAAGGCACCCTGCAAAGGCGATCGAGCTGTTCGCCGAGAACCCCTATTGGAGCGCAAGTAAGCTGGCGGCGAGGCTTGGGGTTGCCTTCACGACCGCTCAGCGCGCGATCGACCGGCTTGAGTCGGCGGGCATCGTCGGGCTTGCGACCGAGGCGAAACGCAACCGCGTGTACTGCGCGCGGACCATCCTCGAGATCCTTGAAGAGCCTCCCCAATTGCCTGGCACCCGGGGTCCCCGCCGGCGTCGGAAGTGAGCATGATCGCCGAGGTCTCCGATCGCGCCCTCGAGGAGGCCCGGGAGAGGGTCAACGATGCGATTTGTGCCTACCTTGAGAGTCTCCGGAAAGATGGGCTCGCTATTCCCCGGGAGGAGAGGGCTTTTCCAGACCCAGTCAAGGAGCAGATCAGAGTCACCCTTGAAACGGCATGACGCGTCTGC
>JBHHYG010000429.1:0-3033 GCA_046757445.1 Acidobacteriota bacterium | reverse complement strand
CTTTGCGTGCAATCAGGATTTGCTCGAAACGGTCCTTCACCCGGCGCAGGCTGTCGGCCACGTGGGAGAAGCGAAGGCTGTCGAAGATGGCTTCCTGAACACCGGCCATGAAGCGGAAGCGGAGGTCCTTGCAGATCTCGCCCACCTCGCGCAGGAAGTTCAGATCGAGGACCAGCTCCTGGTCCTTGCGGCTCTTGAGGTAGTCGAGGAACTCGTCGACCACGAGGAGTAGACCCTGCTCCGGGTACTTCTCGTGGAACGCGGCCATCATCTCCTCGAAGGCGCGCTTGTGGTTCGGGATCTTGTCCCTGGGCGGAAAGCGGTACTCGACGCCCCAGCCAGAGAGCGCCTCCTCGAGCTGCGAGCAGACGAATTCGCGGAAGTCCATGGTCGTGGAGCCGAGCTCGGTGCGGGCAACCTTGAACTTTCCTGCGATCTGCCCGGCAACCTCGGCGAAGGCGGGGTTGTTGAGCTCGTCTAGGAGCTCCGCACGCTCAGCGATCGCGGAAATGACAGACATCAGGTGGGATTTCCCCGTCCCGTAATTCCCGATGACGAGAAGCCCCTTGTTGTCGGCCGGCTGATCGAATTGGATCTGGGGGATGACGATGGCCGCAAGCTTCTCGGCCATCTCCTCGCTCACGACGTAGGTGGCCACGAGCTGCCGGGCGGCCGATTCGCGGTCGGCGTCGCGTAGCTGCACGACCGTCTCGATCGGCTCGAACTGGATCAGATCACCGTACTTCATCGTCTGCTTTTCCCGTTGAACGCCGTCCCGTCTCGGCCATGGGCGCAAGTCTGCCACGCCGCGCCGGGCACCTTCTCTGCCATACCGGCACAGGCAGGCAGCAGGCAGGGCACACCTGTCACGCCACGCCCGCCTGTTGCGCCCTGTCCGACCCGACAGGCCGGTCCGGGCAAATGACCACAAGCTCGCGGCTTGCATACCTCCGGTACTCTGGGTGACCTGGGGTCGCGTAGGTCAAGTAGCCGCTCTCCAGTGCCCCGTTCCATGCGGCAATGATGGTCCGGTTTCGTGACACCCCTTGCAGGAGGCGAAGCGGGTCCTGCTCGAGCGTCACATCGAAGAGAATCTCGATGTTGTCGAGCAGAACCACAGGGTGGTCCCTGCCCACGACCTCCTCCAGCACACGTGGCAACTGAAGGGCCCGCTGGCGCTTGGTCAGATCGAGCATGCGGCGGGAGAGCTCCAGGTTCAGGTTCAAGAGCGGCGCCCCCGTGCGCGTGGCCACATCTTGCAGCACGGCGGTCTTCCCGCATCCGCTGGGGGCGGCGATCAGCAGCAAGCGGTGATACAACTCCGCGGCTTTGCCGATCTTCGCGAGTACCTTCTCAGACAAGGGTTCTCCCATCACTGACGCTCACCCGTCTCCACCTCGCTGCTTGCTGGCGACCGTTCCAGCCAGCGATCGATGGCCTGCTTGCGAAAGCGCCAGTGGCGTCCCACCTTTTGGCTTGGGATCTTTCCCTCCTGCGCGAGCTTGTAGAGCGTCGACTTCGGGATCTTCAGGTACGCTGCAAGCTCGTTGATGGTCAGGACTGGTGTGGCATTCGGGTCCATCGAAGCTCCTCAACTGGCCTAGCCCGCACTTCTCAACGGTTCGCGGCTGCGCGAGCGCAATGGCAGGCGATGACTGCGTTGCGCTTGGCTCGAGGGCTCGACGTACTGCACGAGTACGCCTGCGCTCTCGAACCAGCGCGCGCCTTGTCCTCGCAGCCCTTGCGCCCGCTTGCTTCACGACCCGTTGAGAAATGCGGCCTAGAGTGTGGGAGGCACCCGTTCGCCAAAGTAGTATATCCTGGCGATTACTGCTAGTTGTTGTCAACTGATCTGGGTTAGTTCAAACTCTGAGGGTCTAATCTACAGATCCAGCCGCTGGCCGGTGGTGGCGACGCCGAGGCCTGCCGCCTCCACCGCGCTTCTCTGCTGGCTGTGTGGGTCCCACAGCGGGTTGGTGTGGTTGAGGTGGGTGAACCAGACCTCAGGACGCCGCGCACTCCCCGACAATCGTTTCACCGTTTCCGCTACGGGTGGATGTGGCACCTCGGACTGCGGTCGATGCTCCAGCTCCTTAGCCGAGTAAAAGCTCCCGTCGAGCAGGGCCACGTCGCTAGCCTCGACCCACTGCGCGAAGGGCACCGGCCAGCCATCCCAACGATCGGCGTCGGGGACGTAAAGCAGTCGCCGGTCGGGTCCCTTGATCAAGAAGCCGAGCGTGTCGCTGAGCTCCTGACGGTGTATGACCGCCAACGGCGTGACGGAGAGCTGTGCGGTGAGCGTTACCGGCACGCCTGGCTGTAGCTCGATGATCCGTATGTTGCGGTGATCGATGAGGCTCGCCCACGGTTGGTTGGAGCGCAGAAAGGCCGACATCACGCTGCTGGCGTAGACCGGCAACAGGTGAGTTGCCGCCGCTTCACGGCCGCAATGAACGAGGCCTGTGTAGTGGCCCATGTGAGCGTGGGTCAGGAGGATGCCCTGTAGGTGGTCTTCCAGGTGGACGGTACCGCTCAACGTAGTGGACCGGGTCGACAATGCCTCAGCCGGTTCGTAACCCGAGGTCTCGGACGATGATGCCTCCACTTGCCCCTTGCCGGCTGCCTCGATAGAGATCGCCAGCAAGTCGGCTACCTGGGCGACGAAATCAGGTGTGGCGTCGATGAGGAATCGCTTGCCGGCGAGCGGGTCGACGAGACCGATCGAGGCGACGCGGGGTGGTGGCGCCGCGCCGCGCCGTACCACCGCGCAGTAGTCGGTAAAGCAGTTAACCTGGGGGACACCGGCGTCTTGGGCGGTGCCTAGCACTACCGCCACAGCGCTGGCGAGCGGCTCCGCGCCCGCAGTCGTCCGCGCGGAGGTCTTCTCTTCCCCTCGGCGAAGGGAAACGCCGCAGGCGATCGCCGGCAGTAGCTTGGATCCACCCAGCAGCCGGCGGCGGGACAGGCCTTTAGGGCCCGCGCAGAAATAACTGCCCATTTTCGCATCCCATCTTCGGGCCATCTTCGGCCGAT
>JBHHYG010000428.1:0-3045 GCA_046757445.1 Acidobacteriota bacterium | reverse complement strand
CTTGGTGGTGTTGTTGACCGCAGTGCAGTAACGGCTCGCCAGGAGGCAGCGGCGCACGTGAGTGCGCCTCCACCACCCAGGCAGAAGCAGGTACACAGCACACCGAGGGTGGAGCGGCACACGGACTGAGCACCCTCGAGGGGACCGGTCGTGCCGGCAATTCGCGGCTGTGGTAACCTCGAAACTCTCTACGGCGTGCTCTCCCCAGCCACCGACTCCACCGATGATCCGGCGGTACCTATCTGCTTGCCTGCTGACCTTCTTCGGCCCCTGGCTGCTGCTGCTTGCCTCGCCGGCCGCGGCGGACTCCGGCCACGGCACGGCACCTCTACATCTGGCCACGTCGCGAGGGTGTGCTCAGGCCCGCCTCACCGGCGTCGTCCTCGATGGTAACGGCGAGCCGATCGCCGCCGCCGCGGTGCGCCTGTTCGGCGCCAACCGCCTGCTGCTGGCCGACACCACCACCGACAGGGATGGCCGCTTCAGCTTCCCCGACCTGGCCCCGGGCACCTACGAGATCCGCGTCACCGCTCCCCCCTTCGGCGACCGTGATCAGGTGGTGACGCTGGGGAAGGAGCCCGTCGATCTGACCATCAACATGCTCGCCGGCACCGACGAGACGGTGACGGTGACCGCCACCCGGGGCATGCTGCGAGAGGAGACCAAGGTAGCGGCGAGCGTCCACACCTTGGGGGTCGAGCAGCTGCAAGAGCGCGCCGCTGACCTGCTGCCACGCATGCTCAGCGAGGAGCCGGGGGTGATCGCGCAGCAGACCACGCCGGGCCAAGGCTCGCCGATCCTGCGCGGCCAGAGCGCCCAGTCGATCCTCTATCTTTTCGACGGTGTCCGCTACAACAACTCCACCTATCGCGGCGGCAACACCCAGTACCTGGCCTGGATCCCGGCCGCCGCGGTCGACGCCGTGGAGATTCTCCTCGGCCCGGCAGGCGTCAACTACGGCAGCGACGCCCTTGGCGGCGCCATCAACATGGCCTCCAGGCCGGTACCAGGATTCCCCACCGAAGGCTGGCGCTGGCACGGCAGCCTGCGCAGCTTCGGTGAAGCGGCCTCGAAGGGCGTCGGTGCTGACCTCAGCCTCGGCGTCGCCGGCCCCCACTTCGCCGCCCTGCTGGGAAGCACCGGAGCCCGCCACCAGGACCTTCGCACAGGCGGCGGCGAGGATTCCCACAACGCCCTGATTCGATTCCTGGGGCTGTCGCGACGACAAGTGCGAAAGCTTCTCGGCTCGCGCCTGCGCGACACCGCCTTCGGGCGCAGCGGCTTCACCAGCAAGGTGAACTGGCGTCCGGGTGAGACCGCCAACCTGACCGGCTATTTCATGCGTACCGACCAGAACGACGTCCGCCGCACTGACCGCCTGCTCGGCGGCGACGGCAGGTTCCGCGCCGATTTCACCCCGCAGCGCCTGGAGTTCGGCTATCTCAGGTATCAGGACATCTTCGGCGACGTCCTTTTTCAGTCGACCTTCTCGGTCAACCGGCAGACCGACGGCCGCCGCAGTCAGACCCGTCCCAGCAGCAACCTGCGGCGCGAGCGCAACGGCGTCACCTCGATCGGCTACGAGACCACCGCTTCCTTCAGCGCCGATGCCCATCTTTTCAGCTTCGGCGGCGAGGTCTTCGACGAGTTCCTCGACACGGAAAAGTTGGAAACGACTCCCTCAGGACGAACGTTTCCAGTGCGTGCTCGCTTCCCCAACGGCGCCCGCTATACGTCAGTGGGCATCTTTCTACTCGACGAGTGGGCGGCGCTACCCGGCCGCTTACAGGTTTCCGCCGGCACGCGCTTTTCCTCCTTCCACTTTCGCGCCGACGCCAGCGACAACCTCATCGACGGCGAGCCGGTGGTACCGAGCTCGCGAGAGACCTTCACCGACCTCACCTTCAACGCCGGCACCACGGTGCAGATCACCGACGAGCTCAGCGCCTATTCCCGTGTGGCGCGTGGCTTTCGCGCCCCTTCCGTCTTCGATCTCAGCGAGCAAGGGCTGACCGGCGGTGGCTTCGAGGTCGCCCCTGTCGATGCGGTAGGGATCGGCGCCCTGGTCGGCGACTCTGCCGGCATCGATGCCGCCAGCACCGGCCGGCGCTTTCAGGCGCTGGAGCCGGAGGTGCTGTGGAGCTTCGAAGGAGGGCTGCGATGGCGCAGCCGCGATACGCGCATCGACTTCAGCATCTTCGACAACGAGGGCTTCGACAAGCTGGCGCGCCGCGCCGTCATCGTTCCCGACGCAGTGGTCGGGCAGACGATCGGCGACCGAACCATCGTCGGCCAGGATGCCCGCGGGCGGATTTTCGTCGACATCGACCCACGCCCGGTGGTCTCGCGCGCCAACATCGGCCGGCAGCGGGTGTGGGGGATCGAGTGGCTGCTCCAACACACCTGGAACCGTTCTTGGAAAAGCACCGTCAAGGGCGGGCTGCAGCGCGGTCACGAGCTCGACACCGGCAACTTCGCCCGCAAGATCGCACCCGACAACCTCAACCTCAGCCTGCGCTGGTCGGAGCCGGTGGGGAGGCTGTGGCTGGAAGGTTACGTGCAGGCCTTCAGGGCCCAGGGCCGGCTCAATCCCTCCGAGCTCACCGACGCCCGCATCGGCGCCTTCCGCTCCGCCTCTTCAATCGCCAACTTCTTCAACAACGGTGCGACAGTCTTGGACCTGGTGGAGGACGGCGTGTTGACGGAAACCGGGGAGACGCTGGAGCAGGTCCAGCTACGGGTGCTCGGCCCCGGCCTGCAGGGTCAGCCGCTGTTCGACCGCACCCCCGGCTTCGTCACCCTCAACTTCCGCGGCAGCGCCGCCCTCACCGACAACCAACACCTGACCTTCACCGCCGCCAATCTGCTCGACAAGAATTACCGCATCCACGGCTCCGGCTTCGACGCCCCCGGCATCAACCTCAGCCTCGCCTACGAGGCCAGCTTCTGAAAAGACGAACCCGCCAGCCGATGAGTCCTCCCCTTTCAGGCCTCTAGCCCGCATTTCTCAACGGGTTGCGTCGCGAGGGCGTGGGAAAGGGCGCG
>JBHHYG010000427.1:0-3049 GCA_046757445.1 Acidobacteriota bacterium | reverse complement strand
CCTTGGCGGACCTCAGGGAGCACTACCACCAGATTCTCTACGCCACGGGTGCTCAAACTGACCGTCGCATGGGTATTCCCGGCGAGGACTTGCAGGGGAGCCATCCGGCGACCGAATTTGTTGCCTGGTACAACGGTCATCCCGACTATCAGGACCGCCAGTTTGACCTCCAGCAGGACCGGGTCGCGGTCGTCGGTGTGGGTAACGTGGCCGTGGATGTAGCCCGCATCTTGTGTCGCACGCCGGACGAGCTGGCAGCCACCGACATCAGTGATGATGGCCTGGACGTCCTGCGGCAAAGCCGGGTCAAGGAGGTATACATGCTCGGACGGCGCGGGCCAGCCCAGGCCGCGTTCACCAATCCCGAAATCAAGGAGCTAGGAGAGTTGGCTGACGCCGACATCGCCGTACTGCCGGAGGAAACCGAACTCGATGAGCTGAGCCGCGTGGCGCTCGAACGCAGCCAGGACCGGACCACGCTGAAGAAGGTGGAAATTTTGCAGGGGTATGGCCGGCGAAAGCCGAGCGGGAAGTCCCGGCGGCTGACTGTCCGTTTCCTGGTCTCGCCAGTCGAACTCACAGGCAACGAGGCAGGCCAGGTTGTCGCGATGCGCCTGGCAAAAAACGAACTCCACACGACACCAGCCGGCACGCTCCACCCCAGGCCCACCGATAAGTTCGAAGAACTGGCGGTAGGCTTGGTGTTTCGATCTGTCGGCTATCGGGGTGTGCCCCTGCCAGGCGTCCCGTTCAACGAGAGCTGGGGCGTCATTCTGAACGAGAAGGGGCGGGTGCTCGATCCCGACACGCGGCACTCCGTCGTTGGGGAATACACTGCCGGCTGGATCAAACGTGGGCCGACCGGTGTGATCGGCACGAACAAGCCTGATGCGGCTGAAACTGTACTCTGCATGGTAGAAGATCTTACGCGCGGTGCGCTTCTCGCCCCGTCACACCCCGAGGCCGGAGCAGCCGAAGAGCTCATCCGCCAGCGCCGGCCCGAGTACTTTTCTTACGCGGATTGGCTGCGCCTCAATGAGTTGGAGGTCGCCAGAGGTCGAGCCGCGGGCCGTCCGCGGGTCAAGTTTGCGCGGGTGGAGGATATGCTAGCCGCGCTCGGTCGCTAGCCCGGGCACGGGTTCCGCAGACTATTGCCTCCTTACTGACCGGCTACGCTTTCTCCTTGCTTTCCCGCCATAGCCCGAGCTTCTGCTGCACCACCCTGTCCGAGTAGCTGAAGAGCACGCTCTCCTCGTCCGCGTGATGGTGGTGCGGATACCAGGACGGGACGACAAACACATCTCTTGGCTTCCAGGAGAAGTGGGCCCCGCCGATTACGGTCTCGCCCGACCCCTCGATCACGGTGTACACCGCGCTGTCCGTTGAACGGTAGGGCTCAGTGGAAAAGCTCTTGGGGAACAGTTGGATGAAGGTAGAGATCGTCGGCATGGCCGGCCCGCCGTCCGCCGGGTTGATGAACTCCATTTTCAGTCCGTGGTGGGGATCCCACTCCTCCAGGCGCCGCATCCGCTCGAGGGCCTCCCGGCTTCGCGCATAGGGATAACTGAACAGGGGGGAACGCCGTCCCTCGGCCTCGTACCCGACAGGCTTCATGTTTACCCCGTAACGGGCGCTGTTGTCGCCCGGGGGACGCAGTTCTGGGTGGGTCTCGTCGGAATATCGCTCGATGAAGCTGGCGTCGAAGAACTTCACCAGGGGGATATCCAGCCCGTCCAGCCATACCACTGGCTCGCTGCTCTCGTTGGCGTGATCGTGCCAGCTCCAGGCTCCGGTGATGATGAAGTCTCCCTTTTCCATGAAGATGCGCTCGCCGTCGACTGAGGTGTGAGCGCCGGAACCTTCGATGATCAGCCGCAGGGCAGATTGCGAATGGCGGTGGCAGGGAGCCACCTCGCGGGGGAGGACGAGCTGCAGCCCGGCATACAGCGTGTGAGTGACGGACGAATGTCCACGCAGGGCCGGGTTTTCAAGGATCAAGACTCGCCGTTCAGCCTCCTCCGCGCTGATGAGCTGGCCCGATTCCATCAGGTACGGACGCACCCGGTCATAGGCCCACAGGAATGGCACGCAGGGAGTGCTCGGCTCCGGCGTGATCAGATCGTGAAATGCCTCCCAGAGCGGGGCCATATTGAGGGGGTCGATAGCCTCGTAAAAGGCCTTCCGATCTGGATCGATCGTCCTTGTCTCTTCCATGGTCTTCTCCTGCCGAGCTGTATGAGAATTGTCGGGTAGCCAGTCTACACTGCTCAGATGCCCAGGTATGCGGATCTTACCATGTCGTTGGTGAGCAGACTTCCCGCACTCCCCTCATAGGCCAGGTGCCCGTGTTCCAGCACGTACCCGCGGTGAGAACCCTAGAGCGCCTGGACGGCGTTTTGCTCGATCAGCAGGATCGACACGTCGTTGCGGTTGATCTCCTTGACCACGCGGAACATCTCGCCCACCAGCACGGGGGCCAGCCCCGTGGAGGGTTCGTCAAGGACCAAGAGCTTCGGGGAGGACATCAGCCCCCGCGCGATCGCCAGCATCTGCTGTTCGCCGCCGGACATCGTGCTCACCTGCTGGGACTGTCGCTCCCTCAGCTGAGGAAACAATTCGAACACCCACTCCATTCTTCTGTCGAGCTCTTTGCGAGTTCCCCTGCTGTAGCAGCCCATCTTGAGATTTTGCCGCGCCGTGAGGCGGGGGAAAAGCATCCGGCCCTCTGGCACCTGCACCAGGCCCATTTCCACCAGCTGATGGGGCGGGATGCGCAGGATGGAGGCGCCACGGTAGCGGATATCTCCGGATCTCGGTCGCAAGAGACCGCTGATCGTGTTCACCGTGGTGGTCTTGCCAGCCCCGTTCGCTCCGATTAAGGTGACGATTTCTCTGTCCCCGACGGCCAGAGAAAGATCGAAGATCACTTGGATATCGCCGTAGAACACCGAAATGCGGTCGACTTCAAGCAACGCGACGCCTTCCGTTACTGCTGCGACCCCAGATAGGCCTTGATCACGTTCTCGTCCTTGGAGATCGAGACTGGGTC
>JBHHYG010000426.1:0-3082 GCA_046757445.1 Acidobacteriota bacterium | reverse complement strand
CAGCTTGTGCGTGCTTGCCATCTTGCAGTGGCCGAGGTAGGAAGCCAGGGTGGCATGCAGCTCATCGAGCCGTTCCTCGTCGAAGCGGTAGCGCCGAAAGCCCGGGCCGTCTTCCACCAGCTCGGCTTCGAATTCTCTCAACCTCGCCTTGAGCTTGCGCACCACCCGGCGCCGCACCAGGAGGTAGTCGCGGCGCACGATGTAGCCGAGGAAATCCACCCCGTCGCCGAGCGGGCGCAGCCGCGTGTGCTTCGCGTTGAGCTCCAGGCCAAGCTCGTCTCGCAGGTAGACGGCAATCCGGTCGTACCAATCCAAGAGCTCATCGCGATCGGGGGACAGCAGCACAAAGTCGTCGCAGTAGCGGATGTAGTGGCGGCATTTCACCGTGTGCTTGACGAAGTGATCGAAGCCATTGAGATAAACGTTCGCGAAGAACTGGCTCGGCAGGTTCCCAATGCAGAGCCCCGGACATGCGCCAGGAATTATCGCGACTCTGGCGGCGGCTGTGTAGCCTCCAGTACGAGCCGGAGCTCGGTGCCGGGGTAGCAGACTGCCAGGTCGTTGAGGACACCGCACAGCGTAACGAGGACGTGATTGTCTCGCGGTGTGGTCATGCTGTGCATTCGCACGATGAGGGTCCCTTGCTCATAGTCCGGGAGCAGATCGGCGGGTAGCTCGAAGACTTGACGCAGGAACTTGCGAGCTTCGTCGTCGCGGTACGGGAGCAGTGGCCCGACCAGGTTCGCCAGCTGCGTTTCGGCGCGGTAGGCGACCATCTTGAAGGTGTCGGTGATGATCTTGCGCTCGCGCTCGAGCCGGACGATCGGCGCGCCATCCATCGCCTCACGCACCGGCACCCGTTTGGGCAACGCCTCGAGATCGGCTTCGAGCCGCTCACGCTCAGAGCGCAGCTGCTTGATCTTGCGTCCAAGCCCGGCATGGGAGATTTTGAACCCCCGAACCGTACGGACCTTGTGCTCTGGGTTCTCATGCGCCTGTTGGCCGTAGGCTTGCTCTGCCTTCGTCAGCTCGGCCTTGACCCGGCCCAACTCGCGCTTTTTCTCTTTCACCACGGGATTGGGCACGCTGCGCTCCGGATCTGCCGGCTCCACCGCCGTCGTCGGCAGGTGGTCCAGCGCGAACTCGTGGCGCATGTAGCGGAAGAAGTTCTCCTGCTGCCACCGAGAGAACATCCGCAGTGCCACTGTCTCGATCGGCAGATCTCTTCGGGTCGTCACCACCGAGGTCTGGTGGCCATCGTCGCACAGGCGCCGAACCTCGCGCACTCGAAAGCCCTTGGCCACCCGGAGCAGGCGCTCGCCGAGCAGGTACTTGACCTTCCGTCCAGAGACCTCGACCGTCACTTCCTTGAAGGCGCGCCGTTGCCAGTCCCGGTACTTGCCCTTGCGATAGGTGATCACGTCGAAGCCGGCCTTCTTCCATTTCTTGAAGCGCTTCGGGCTCCACCCCTCGCGGTCGAAGATCAGCGTTACTCGACGCTCCTCGCCCGCCAGCTTGCGGATCTCCGGGAGCAGCTCGTCCTCCATCATCGCCAGCAGCCCCTCGTTGGCGGGCGCGGTGACGAACATCAGCGGCTCTGCGTTGCTATCGTTGACCCAGTAGTCGGTCGTCGCCGGCATGCACAGGCGACGGCGTTGCACGTGAGTCTTCGGGAGCGCGTGGGTCCGACCATGGTACGGACGCACGTGGCCGTCGATGTAAAGATAGCCCAGGGTGTCGGGAGCTTCTTCGGTCCAACGCTTGGCGAAGGCTCGCGAGAACTCCAGCGCCTGGTTGCGCTCAGCCAGCTCGGACAGCTTGCGGCGCACCGTCTTCATCTCCGGGGCCCGGTCGAGGCCCAGCACGAGGCCGAACTCCCCGGGTGCATAGCTGGTGAGTCCTTCGGCGCTCTTGATCCGCACCAGCGCCATCAGGCCGAAGGTGAGCAACATCGTGGTGAGGCCGTAGTAACCGTTCTTCAACCTCCCGTAGGTCTGCTGGCCCACATCGAGGAGCCCCTGGTTGAGCAGGGCGGGCAGCGCCACCAGCACCCCTGCCTTCGCCACCGATTGTGCCGCCTCGAAATGCGGCGGCGCCTCCAGGAGAAGACCCGTCGGCGCCAGGGTGCGCTCTGCCTCTCGCTTCGTCGCCACGCCGCCAGCACAGGATGCATCCTCATTGCTGCGCTCGCGAGGCGTGCTCGGGACCTGCTCGGGGGGCGTGGGCGCCGACCTCTCCTCGATGCGCTTGGGCCGCGCCAACCGACCCTCTTTGATCGCTTTGCGGATCGTGCCCTCACTCACGCCCACCGACTGTGCTACCTGGCGATTGGACTGGCCCTCGTCGAGGCGCTTCTGGGCGCGTGCTACCCGGCTCCCTTTGAGCTTGCTCGCCCCGCGGGGACCCCGCCGTTTGACCTCCAGCACCTCGGCCCCACCCGCTCGATAGCGCTTGCGATACTCGTGCACCCGGCTGCGATGGCGACCGAGCACCTTGGCTACCTGGATAGGCGTGGCCAGGCCGAGGCTCGGTTCGGTGAGCATCACGGCCGCGAAGCGCCGTGCGCCTTCGTCATCCTCGCGGCAGGTGAAGATCGGACCGGAGGCGTTGAGGAAGGTGAGATGCTCGTCGTGACGCGTGACCGCCAGATGCACACTGACCATCTCTGCTTCTTTGGGGAGCAAGGGGATGCGGTGTTGTAGTCCCATGAGCAATTCTATAGTCCTGTTAACGATTACGCATATTAGACGCAAAAACTCACAAGGAATCAAGGGAAATCTCGTCGCTGCCCGCTTCTGGAGTTCAGATTAAACCAGCGATTACGCGGCCGAGATGCAAGCTCGCTGTCTCAGATCAGGACAACGGCTCCGTCTGGCACGCGGCGCATGTCCGGGGCTCTGCAATGGGGCACCGGTCAGAGCGCCTTTCGCGCTCGATTGCTGGTGAGCTGGAACGCGCAGAAAAAGCAATACCGCTATCTGGTGACCAATTTGGCCCGAGAGCGCTATACCGTCGCGCAGATCACCGAAGCCTATCGGCTGCGCTGGCAAATCGAGCTGCTGTTCAAGGAGTGGAAATCCTA
>JBHHYG010000425.1:0-3083 GCA_046757445.1 Acidobacteriota bacterium | reverse complement strand
CGGGAGCTTCGGGGCGCACCTCCAAAGCCTGCCGCAAGGGTATCAGCGACTCCGCCAGCCGCTGCTCGTTCAGCAGGCTGCGGGCTTCGGCGACCTTCGCCTGGTATCCGTCTTGGAAGGGCGCGAGCGAGGTCAGTGCCAACAGGCCAGCCAGCAGGCAGGCCACCGCCACGCCACCTCGGGCCTCGCGTTGCTGCCGCCACCAGCTTTCTGTTGGAGCCAATGCTGTTCTCCCGCGCCATGCTGGTGCACCGGACCGGAGTTCGACAAGTGCCAAGCACCCTTCCGTCAAGTGCCAGACATCCACATGAGTAGTCTGCGAACTCTACACCGAACAGTCAATGTCTGAGCCGAGCGTGCGCAATGCGGCGTGGCTCCTTGCAATTCTTTACGTTGCCCGTCTCTCCTCGCCCGCCTCGGCCGCTCCGGCGGCAACGGATGCGGGGCAGAAGCCACTGTATTTCCGCGAGATGTTGGCGGGCTCCGGGATCACCTACCGCAACGTCAGCGGTGAGATGGCCAAACGCACACTGCTGAGCTCGTTGGGTGCCGGCGCCTGTCTGCTCGATTACGACGACGACGGCGACGGCGACCTCTACCTGGTCAACGGCGCTAGCCTCGACGAGGGGACCGTGCACGAAGTCACCAGCAACCAACTTTACCGTAACCAAGGCTCGTGGAAATTCCAGGAGGTCGGCCCCGCTGCCGGTGTCGCCGACCGCCATTGGGGCACCGGCTGCTCGGTCGGCGATGTCGACAACGACGGTTTTGACGATCTCTACGTCACCAACGTCGGTGCCAACGCCTTATACCGCAATCTGGGCGACGGCCGCTTCGAGGACATCACCTCAATCGCTGCAGTTGGCGACCCTCTTTGGGGTAGTAGCAGCGCCTTCTTCGATGCCGACAGAGACGGCAACCTGGACCTCTACGTCGCCAACTACGTCGGCGGCGATCTGATGAAGCTACCCTTCGGCTGCAAATGGTTCCAGCTGACGGTCTTCTGCGGCCCCTATGGTCTCGAGGCAGCACCAGACGTCTTCTACCGAAACCTGGGCGATGGCCGTTTTACGGAAGCCAGCGGCGAGACCGGCTTCCAGCTCCTGGAGCCAGGTTATGGTCTGGGCGTGGTCGTGGGCGATTACGACGATGACGGCGACTCGGACCTCTACGTCGCCAACGACTCGGCCGCCAACTTCCTGTTCCAAAACGACGGACACGGAAAGTTCTCCGAGGTGGCCTTGCTGGCTGGGGCGGCGTTCAGCGGTGAGGGCCTGGCGCAGGCGGGAATGGGCGTGGACATGGGCGACCTGAACGGAGACGGCCGGCTGGATCTGTTCATCACCAACTTTTCACATGATAACTACACTCCCTACCTGAACGTCGGCGACGGCCTGTTCACCGACCAGACCGCCAGCGCCGGTCTCTCCAAGATCACCTATTTCTACCTCGGCTGGGCAACCCGCTTCGCCGACTTCGACAACGATGGTGACCAGGATCTTTTCGCCGCCAACGGTCACATCTACCCCGGCGTCGACGGGTCCGATCTGAAAACCAGCTACCGCCAGCGCAACCAGGTTTACTGGAACCAGGGGGACGGTAGCCTCGAGGAGGTAAAGCTGGCGGCAGAGGACGGCCTGTCGGAGATCGAGTCGAGCCGGGGTGCCGCCTTTGGAGATGTGGACAACGACGGGGATACCGATGTAGTCGTCGTCAACATCGATGGGCCGCCCTCGCTGCTCCGCAACGAGGTCGGTGACCAGAAGCACTGGGTCGAATTCCTGCTGGTTGGCCGCACCAGCAACCGCAACGCCATCGGCGCTCGCCTGACCCTCGATGCCGGCTCCCGCTTACAGGTGCAGGAGGTGCGACCTTCTGGCAGCTATCTGTCATCCAGCGATCGGCGGGTGCACTTCGGCCTGGGATCTTCTGCCCACATCCACCGGCTGCGGATCCGTTGGCCGGATGGAGACGAGCAGGAGCTCACCGATCTTGCCGCCGACCGGCTTTACCGTATCGTCCAGGAATCGAGGGCGGCCCTCACCACGACGCCCAGTGCCACTGAGCAAAAGGGCATCGCGGAACAGTAGCTTGCGGCTCGGGGCCGCTCTCTCCATTCTGACCGTTGGAGTTTGCCGTTCAATCAGCTAGGGTATCGGTGCTATGGCTGAAGCTTTTCCCCTGAGATTATTCAGCTTCTGCTCGCTGCTGTGGGTCTGTCTGGGAGCCTGGGCTGCCCCGGGTTCCGAATCGCTCGGTTATGGATTAGAGCGGCTGTCGGGGGTGCCAGCCCAGACGCAACCATCTTCACACCAACGTCCGCTGCGGATTAGAGTCGCCTACGCGCCGGAGCTCCGGAATCGGCCTGCCTGGTTCGCGAAGTTCAAGTGCGCCGCCGCCAAGGCGAGCACCATCCTGGAGCCGGTCATCGGCAGGCAGCTACAGGTCGAGGGAAAGGTACCGTGGTTGAGGGTTGCAAAGTGGGATTCTCTACCGGCGCTGAGGGCGGATTTGGTTCGTGAGATTGACGCAGAGGGTGCTGACATCGTCGTTGGCTTGGCGCTGGCCGCAGCATCCGAGGAATTCCAATCGGAACCCAACGCCTTCCTGCCGGTGGAAGAAGGAATAGCCCATTACTACCGCGGATACGTCGTCCTGGCTGTGAGGCGCCCGGATCTGTGCCGTCTCTCCCGCCTGCTCGCGCACGAGATCGGACACCTGTTCGGGGGGGTGCACCGGAGAGGAGAAAACTACCTCATGGGCATGGGTCATCTCGGTACCAAGATCGACGCTCTCAACGCCGAGCTTTTCTCCCTGCATCGGGGACGCCGGTTCGGTAATAGGACCCCACCGCTGGGCCGTGAGGACCTGAGGATGATGTGGCGCCTTTCCGAGGCAAGTCTGGATAGTCCCAGGACCTGGCTGGTGCTGGGGGTCCTGGCTGCGCACATGGGAAAGCACGAGGCGGCCGCCGCATACTACGAGACCGCCTTGGGATACTGCGACACCGCCGCCGAGGCAGAGCCCGCCTGTGGCGTGGCGTGTGTGAATCTGGGACATGAGCATGCCAAGCTGGGGAAATT
>JBHHYG010000424.1:0-3096 GCA_046757445.1 Acidobacteriota bacterium | reverse complement strand
GTGGGACACGTTGGCGACGAAGTCTTCCTTAAGCTGGGCCATCTCTGTTTCCCGTCGCACGAGCCGGTACGTCGTCACAAGGCCAGCCACGATTACCACCAAGAGGAGACCGAAGGCAACGGTGAACACGGTGATTTGACGCCTGACTGCCTGGCGCGGCGACATCCCCTGAGGCTGATAGAGGGCCACGTGCCAGAAGGGGAGGGCTTTCCCGAGGGCGACCGTGACGATGCGGTCGACCCGATCAAGCGGCTTCGGGCTGTAGATCGGGCGGTCCTGATCGTCGATGACAGCGACAATCGAGGGCCCTTCCAGCCCCCCTAGCGCCGGCTCCAAAATGTTGCGCCGAAGCGCATCGAAATCCTGGACGAGGAGGGCTAAGACTGGCGCTCCTCCCGCCATCCTGAGAATCGCAGCGAGAACGACCTGACCCCCGACCATGAAGTGGCGCCTGCCGGCCTCTTCCCAGGAGCCCGGAGACACCTCAGCCGGGAGTCCCGCGAAGACCTCCGCGCCCTCCTTCGCCCCCGCCGAGGAGAAGAGGAGCTGTCCTCGGCGGTCGAAGAGATCCAGCCGCTCGATCAAGGGATCAGACGCGGGGACCGCCCGGAGGGCCTCGGGAGTGAAGCCGGGCTGTTCGAGGAGTGCCTGGATACGGCTCAGGATCTCATCTTCGGTGCGGAGCAGCACCATCTCGACCTTCTCCGCACCCATCGCCGCCATGTCACGGGCCTGCTCCTTGAAGAGCAGGTCGGAAGATGTCTCCCACTGACGCAGCGAGAGATAACCGAGGACGGCCAAGATGGCGGCGGGGAGTACAATCGCAGGAACAGCAAAGGCGGCGAATCGTGCCAGGGGCGAGCCCAGGCGGATGGTCATCCTCCCTCGCCCAGAAGACGCCGGATGACAGACTCGGTCTTCTCATAGGCGCCTTCGCCGATGTGGCGGTAGCGGACAATCCCCTTCTTGTCCACGAGGACCGCAGTCGGCCAAGCCCGAATGCCGAACCGCTTCCAGATGGCCCAGTCGTTGTCCTGGACCACCGGGTACAGGATTCCGAACTCTTTCACCGCCTCGACGACCTTGCGATGCGGCTTCTCCCAGAAGAACTCGGGCGTGTGGACCGCGACGATTGTCAACCCCGCCTCTTCGTACTTCTCATGCCAGGCCCGCAACTGCGGGATCACGCGCTGGCAGTTGATTCAGCCGTACGTCCAGAACTCTACGAAGACCACCCGGCCGCGAAGCTTCTCGAGTGTGAGGGGCTCGCTGTTGATCCAGGGCCCGCCGCTGATCTCCGGTGCGGGCTGCCGGATGCGGGCGCCGCGCAGCGCATCAGCCGTGGAAGACAGCGAGACCAGCGCTCCGAGCGTGACGAGCGCTCCCAGCACGACGGCGGTAACGGTCTTGAGCACCATGTCGGTCTCCTATTCTACACCCTAATAACTCTTTTTCTCCCCCAGTCCTTTCTTTTCTTTCATCGTCTCTCCCTCTTTCTTCATCATTCCCCCTTCCTTCTTCATCGTCCCTTTGTCGCCCATCATCATTGTCTCGGCGCACCCGGCAAACAACAGAGCCGAGCCCACGGCCAGCACCACCAGAGCGCTCGTCCACCCTCCCACTATCTTCCGCATATGCCCTCTCCTTTCAGGTACAGCCTCATGCGTTGAGTGGTAGTCTGGCGCCCTGAGGCGGCTGAGTTGTCACAGCGATGTCAAATCTTCGTAGACTACTCCGCGCTCCGTGCGGGATTCGAACGCACGATCGCCCCGATGCCTTCCCGAGTCGGCAAGCGCTGGGTCTGCCGCTTCGCCACGCGTCCGGCCCAGGCCACCAGGCGGATGCCCAGCAGGATGACCAGCACTCCAGCGTACAGGAACGGATCGTTCACCCCTTTCTTGGCCAGCCACAGGTAGTGCACCACCCCCAGCACGCCGACCACGTAGACCAGCTTGTGCAGCCACCGCCAGTTGCGTCCCCCGAGGCGTTTCACCATGCGCGTGGTGGAGGTGGCGGCAAGCGGGACCAGCAGCGTCAGCGCGAGCAGGCCGACTGTGATATAGGGGCGCTTGATGATGTCGGCCAGCATCTGCTCCCAGTCAAAAAAGTAGTCGATGACGATCCAGATTGAAAAATGCAGGCAGGCGTAGAAGAACGTGAACAATCCGAGCAGGCGACGCAGGCTCATCTGCCAGGAGATCCTGAACACCAGGCGAAGGGGGGTCAGCGACAGGGTCGCAAGCAGGATCCTGAGCGTCCAATCCCCGAGCGTACGCGTGACGTAGTTGATGGGGTTGGCCCCCAGGTTGTCCGTCTGAAACTGATACAGGAGCAGCGCAAGCGGTAGCAGGCAGGCGGCCCAGACCGCGGTCTTCAGCGTGATCCGAACTCTCCGGGACACGTAGCTAGTAATACTTTTTCAGATCCATCCCCGCATAGAGCGATGCGACCTGATCCGCGTAGCCGTTGAACATCAGGCTCTTCCGACGCCGAAACTCACCGATGCGACGCTCGGTCGCCTGGCTCCAGCGCGGATGATCAACCGTCGGGTTCACATTGGAATAGAACCCATATTCGTCCGGCGCTGCCTTCTCCCAGGTCGTTCTGGGGCGCTCACTCACGAAGCGGATGCGGACGATCGACTTTGCGCTCTTGAACCCGTACTTCCACGGTACGACAGCGCGCACGGGGGCCCCGTTCTGGTTGGGCAGCACCCGCCCGTACACGCCGAACGTCAACAGCGTCAGCGGATGTAGCGCTTCATCCAGTCGCAGCCCCTCGACGTACGGCCAGTCGAGCGAGGAGAAGCTGAAGAGGCCTTTCCGCTGTCCAGGAAACTGCTCGGGGTCGAGGAGCGTTGTAAACTCGATAAACTTCGCCTTGCTCGTCGGTTCGACCCGCTTGATCAGCGAGGCCAGCGGATACCCGATCCACGGGATTACCATCGACCAGCCCTCGACGCAGCGCAGGCGGTACACCCGTTCCTCCAACGGGAACAGTCGCATCAGCTCGTCGACGTCGTACCTCTTCGGACGCGCTACGTGCCCGTCGACCTGTACGGTCCAGGGACGCGGGTTGAACAGATGCGCAAGCCGC
>JBHHYG010000423.1:0-3101 GCA_046757445.1 Acidobacteriota bacterium | reverse complement strand
AACTTCAGAGCCCCGGACATGCCGTGAAGGGCAGGAGATTTTACGTTTTCTTCTGAGCGGACGGGATGCCGGTTAGGCCGCCTGATTGCGCCGACTGAAGGGTCGGCCTCGGGTCAATTTGGCGGTTGTTTTTTTGCCCTGATTGCGATATAAATAATGGGACATATAAGGGAGAGAACTGGCACTTCAGCACCGCATGCTTTTCCTGCCCAAGGATGCCGAGATGATCAGCCAGCACCTCGCTGCTGCGCGCCACGACGAGAGGCTGACCTTCTTTGATGCCTCGGGGCCGATCTTCTCCTGCCGTGAGGATGATGAAGGTGCGCTACGGTTCGCCGCGGCAATGCTCACCGAGCCGGGTCTTGGTCTGGCCGGGCCAAGTCAGATCGCCAAGGTGGTGGGTCGTCACCGAAGCCGGGTGCACGACTATCGCAAACGACTTCGGGAGGGTGGTACCGAGGCGCTGGAGGTCAAGCGCCGGGGTCCCCGCGGACCAAGCAAACTCAAGGGCAACGTACTGGCTCGCGCCCAGAGGTTCTTCAATGCAGGGCTCCTGACATAGAGGGTTTTTTCGCGGGTTTCTATTGACTTTGGCAGACGTATGCGTAATGAGTAGCGACATGCTTACGGTGCGTTTGCCCCTGCTCCCGCCCGATGCCCGAGTCATTAGTCCCGACCTCGCGGTCCTCCTGGACGAGACGCGATTGGTCGTGTTCAACGGGTCGGGGCAGATCTACACGTGCTCGCGCGATGATCGCGAAGGGATGCGCCTCGCCGCAGCCATGTTCAGCGACCTGCAGCTCGCCAAGCCCACAGCTCTCGCCCGGGCGCTCAAGATGAATCCCGTGACCGTGTTCCGCAGCCGTCGGCTGTTCCGCGCCGGCGGCGTCGCAGGCGTGCGGTCGAAGAAGCGCGGACCGAAAGGTCCGAGCAAGCTGACCGACAAGGTCCGTGCCCGCGCACAGCGACAACTGGATCAGGGCTGGTCGATCCGACGCACGGCCGACGAGGTTGGCGTCGTGGAGGGCACGCTGCGCTACGCGCTGAAGCGTGGACAATTGAGACGGCCGACCCAGGTGCGGCCCAGCCCCGTGTCGTCGCCCGGCGTCGAGGCTCTGTCGCGCCCAGCCGAGCGCGCCGAACAGGATCATTCAAGCGGGCGCGGCGTCGCAGTCAAACGTGTCGAGGAGCGCGGGCTGGCACGCCTGGGCCAACTGGAGCAGGCGACACCGTCGTTCGAGCGCGCCGAGGCCATGCCCGGCGCGGGGGTCTTGCTCGCGCTACCGGCACTGCTGAACGAAGGGCTGATCGAGGTCGGCAAACGCGTCTACGGCAAGCTGAACAATGGATTCTTCGGGCTGCGCTCCGTACTGCTGATCTTTGCCTTCATGGCCCTGTTGCGCATCAAGAACCCCGAGCAGCTCACGGAGCACGCCCCGGGCGAACTGGGACTGCTGCTCGGCCTGGACCGCGCACCGGAGGTCAAGACGCTGCGCCGCAAGCTGCACGAGATGGGCTTGCGTCAACGGGCCCGGGCCTTCACACAGCAGTTGACCGAGCGCTGGGCACGGGCCGCGCCCCGGGAGTTGGCCCTGCTGTACGTCGATGGCCACGTGCGGCCCTACAACGGACGCAAGCACGTGTTGCCCAAGCAGCACGTGCAACAGCGCGGCCGGCCGATGCCGGGCACGAAAGACTTCCACGGCAACGATCGACGTGCCGACCCGCTGTTGTTTGTCACGGCGGAGGCGACGGAGGGTTTGCTCACGATGCTCGATTCCACCTTGTTGCCTGAGGTGCGACGCTTGGTAGGTCCCCGGCGACGCGTGACGATCGCCTTCGACCGCGAAGGCTGGAGCCCCAAGCTGTTCGCCAAGTGGAAGGGGGAGGACTTCGACGTGCTGACGTACCGCAAGGGCAAGCAGTCGCGGTGGCAGAAACGGTTCTTCACCACGGTCAGGGGAACGGTCGGCGGCCAGAAGGTCGAGTACTCCCTGGCCGAGCGCGAGGTGAAGCTATCGAATGGGCTGAAGGTGCGTGAGATCCGTCGCCTGACCAGCGACGGGCATCAAACGGCGGTCATCACGACGAAGGACAAGCTCCGGCCGCTCGCCGTGGCCCACCGGATGTTCTCGCGCTGGCGGCAGGAGAACTTCTTCCGCTACATGCGGCACGAATTCGCACTCGATCACCTGTGCACCCAGAAGGTCGAACCCGCCGACCCGAAGCGGATCGTGTCGCATCCCGAGCGTGCCCGGCTCGAGAAGAAGCTGCGCACCGTGCGGGTAGCCAGGGAGACTCTCCTCGACCGCTGGTGCAATCTCCTCCCCGGCAAGAAGATCCGTATCGGCAAGCGCCGGCTCGACGAAGCGGAGATCGAGCGTCTCATCCAGAAACGCGAGATAGAAGCCGACAAACTCGCGGCGCGCATCGAAAAGCTACCGAAACGTGTGTGCCTCGATGAGGTCTTGGAGCCTGACCAGATCGTCCAGCTCGAACGCGAGCGCAAGATCCTCGTTGACGCGACCAAGCTCACCGCCTACCGTGCGGAGAGCTCACTCGCTCGTCTCGTCGAGCCCTTCTTCAGCCGGCACGAAGAGGAGGCACGCAAGCTCCTGAAGTCGATCTTCCGGGCGACAGCCGACCTCATCCCAGACCGCCGCAACCGTCGACTGACCGTTCGCTTCCATGGTCTCGCCAGCCCCAGAGCAACCCGTGCTCTCAGTGCGCTTTGCGCCCTTGTCAACGCCGACGCGCCGCTCTATCCTGACTCGAACCTACGACTCCACTTCGAGGCTCCAGTGTTGCAGAAATGATTGACCGTATGTCAGGAGCCCTGCAATGCGTCCGGACGGTCGTTCTCGCCGGTCTGTTGCTGTCGTCCCCGGCTCCGGCAGCAGAGCAAGTCACCGTGCTCCGCGCCGGCCGCCTGCTGGACGTGGAGACCGGCGGAATCGAGACGAACGTCGACATCCTTGTCCGCGGCAACCGCATCGCGGAGATCGGCAGGGACCTCGATATCCCCGACGGCGCCGCCCGGATCGATCTCTCCGGCCGCATGGTCCTGCTCGACATCTCCGCAACCGGGGAAGAAAACATCA
>JBHHYG010000422.1:0-3114 GCA_046757445.1 Acidobacteriota bacterium | reverse complement strand
GGCGGCTTCGAGTTCTGCATTGGACGGTGCCAGGGTCAAGAGATCCTGGTAATGGACACTGTCTTTCCCCTGATCGACCGCTGCGAATAGCTTGAGCGAGATCATTGTCTGACGGCCGGCCAGGCCTACGTGGAGCGCGCCATACCGGCGCCACTGAATCCCCTCGGTGGCAGACGGCGGTAGGCTTGAGTGCCATTGCATTGCGACCTCGGTGTTGATCCAGTCCTCCGGCATCCCGAAGTCCCGGGCAACCCGGCGAACCGCGGCGCCAAAAGCCTCGGGCAAGGTATCAGGACTTTCTAACACTGATTTGCCGAATGTCTCGTCAACGCGGGCGAGCACGTCAACGTCTTCGGTTGGTCGAGGGGGTATCCAACCGGCAAGGCATAGAGACGCCCCGCCGACGATCAGAATCTGAACCGGTACGTTTTGAGACTCAAGCAACTCGCCGACAGCGGTCAGGAGTTCGTCAAGCTGCGTCTTGGTGATCTCAGTCATGGCTAAGGTCTCATGAGCGTGAGCAATCAAGTCCAGATACTTATGATACACATTTGGTTTCCTAATGTCTAACAGGAGTAGTACTTATGATTATCATTACCACAGCCGTCACCCAGGGGGTGCCCATCGTGACCCGCAACGTCACGCACTTCCGACGGGTGCCCGATCTCGGCCTCGTTGGCTACGGGGGCTGAAACTCGGGGTCAGCATCTTTTCAGAGCCCGGCGAAACGCAGGTAACCCCATCCACCTCAGCCATCAGCGCAGAGATTGCCGCAGCATCACAGTCGACTCTCCTTCCAAATTACCGCGGCGAAAGACCAGGCCGCTGACCACCGCCATCACCGACTCGGCGACCGGGATGGCGATGAAGACCCCGTTCGGGCCCAGGCCCGCCGGATGCGCCAGGCCGTAGGCCAGGGGAATCTGCAGCAACCAGAAGCAGAACAGGTTGATGACCATCGGCGTGGCCGTGTCGCCGGCGCCGTTGAAGGCCTGCACGACGACCATACCGAAGGCGTAGAAGAGGTAGCCGTAGCTGACGATGCGCAGGCAGGAGACGCCGGGGGCAATCACCGCCGGGTCAGCAGTGAAGAGCGCCACCAGCGCCGGGGCGAAGAGAATGAAGATGATGCCGACGGCACCGAGAAACGCCATGTTGTAATAGCTGGTCAGCCACACCGAGCGCTCGGCACGCTCCGGCCTTCCGGCACCGAGGTTCTGCCCCACCAGGGTCGCCACCGCGTTGCTCATCCCCCAGGCCGGCAGAAGGCGTATAGGAGGACGCTTTTTCACGAATCCCATGAATCCGATGGGTGATGGGCTGTAGGCGCGTGCGGACGAGACTCGACGGGAGTAGAGGGCCCCACGTTGATCCCGAATCCGAGCCTTTCGCCGTTCAGTAGCAGCGAGTAAGCGTTGCGACGCCTGCGAACACGCCTTTGGGCGGGCCAGCGGACACAGCTCGCCCAGACGGCCGTCGACGGTGGCCTCAGGAGGCGTACAACAACTCCTGGTGCAGTGGCGGCGAATGGGCCAATGGCTCAGGCCGCTGGGCGGGCATGCATCACGACGAGCGCCAGCCGGGCTGTATACCCTTCGATTTTCGCGAGGGCAGCGGCTAAGGCGTCACTGTTGGCCTCGGCCTCTTTCTGTGCGTGGGCGTTGTAGAACTCGATGAACCGCTCTCTGGCCTCGGGAGTCAGCGGGAGGTCGGTCGGTTGGCCGTCATAGGGCAGGGCCGAGCAGATCGTCGAGGAGACCCGCCCAGTCGTCGCGCACGGCCCCCGACAGGTCGTCGTCGCACCACTGCTTCAGCGCCTCGGGCGGCATCGTGAACAGCAACCGCGCAGCCAGGCCATTCACCATATGCTCACCCGAGAGCGTCGAGCGCAGGACTTCGGGCTGAACGGAGCCTATAATCGACACAGCCGCCCGCGGGACGCTCAAGGTCGGACCGGATTTCCGATCCACGATCAGAGCGCCGCCCCTGTGCATTTCCAGCCACGCCTGGGCGTCGCCGCCCCTCCCAGCCTTGTACTGGTCGAACGAGCGAACCCATCCCGCCAGCTCATCTCGCACTAGCCCGGGCGGGGCCTGGGACAGCCGCTCGGCCAGTGCCTCCACTGTGATGTCCGAGACGACGAGGCGGACAGCAAGATCGGGCTCTTCGGGCCGCTCGCCGCGCTTTCCTTTCGGCGGGTCCGACCACGCCCGGAGTTCGAGCTCGTATTCGTCACGGCGCTGGCGTTCTGTTTCAATCTCCTGGGCCTCTCGCTGGTGGAGGTGCCGGGTCACCTCGGCGATCGCCGGCGATTTCAGGCGGCCGCTGCGGGCGACCACCACCGCCCATATGATCGCCGGCTCGGTCCACGACCGCTTGAGGCGGACGCGCCGCCGGTTCCCGATGCATCCGGCGAGCGATGCCAGAACAGGCAACGCCGCGAAGGACTCGTCACATCCGATAGCCGTCGCGACTTCCTGAACGTAACAATTCACCAATCCAGGGAGTGCCTGAGTCGGAAATGGCTTCCACTGCGGTGGTGACACTCGATTTGGCGACACTCGCCCCAGGCGGCGGCCGTGCCGCCGGTCGTAGTCGGCCAGCGACGCCGTCAGGGCCGCCGGCTCAAGCGACGGGACGGCCCTCAGGAGTTCGTCCTGCCAAACCGCGCGCCCGGCCGGGCCGAGCTCTGCCAGTAATGGCACACTGGATTCGAGCGCAACTCCTTCCGCGAACCGACGATCAACTTCGTCGGCAAGCTCGGTAATCAAGCCCTCGATCTCAGCTGCTGCGTACTGTTCGCCCTCAGTTGCCGTCGTGCCCATCGTCGCTGTCCGGCCGCGCCGCCTCTGCCGCCTCAAGCTCGCGGAGCCATGCTTCGAGGGCCTGCCTTCGGATTAGCCTGCGCCTACCTACACGTAGTGATGCTGGCCCATCTCCCGCAGCGATCAATGCCCAGAGCGTCGCGCGGCCGATTCCGGCCAGCCTGGCGGCTTCCTCAACGCTGATGGCCCCCATCTCGCTTGCGTTGTTCATGTTCTTGTCTCCTGTGGTGGCACCTAGTGGCGCCGTGGTCGCACACATGGAGGATGACAGCGAGTCTCGGTGGGTGGA
>JBHHYG010000421.1:0-3121 GCA_046757445.1 Acidobacteriota bacterium | reverse complement strand
GATAGCCGAGGAGATCCGCCTGGAGCGCGCCATCCCCGAGCTGGCCGGCAGACGGGTAACAGTCGCCTACATTCCAGCCACTGAAGCAGATGTGGCGACGATCAATTCCTTTGGAGGACTCTTTGAAACGCCCCCGTACCTCGTGAATCTGCGACCAGTCGTCTATGTGGATGGAGAACCCGTCGGCGCGGGCTCGGCTGTGACGATGGGTACCCCGCAGCAGATCCGAGTCAGCTTCCAGGAGCCGGATGGGGGAACTGACGCTGTGGAACATCTCATCACGGCGGGGACCCACGCCGCCCTCGGGCTAGACCTGCAGCGCGTCAGCCGGGAGGCCTTGGAGGCTCGGACAGCCAAGCTCCAGGCAGCTCTCGACCTCCTCGGTATCGTGGACGTGAATTGGGACGATGTGATGGGTGAGATCCTCCACCTCCATGCGCAGACTTATTTCTTGCAGGTGGAGGGCTTCAGCCGGGTCACCGCCCATCAACTGAACGTGGCCGCCCTCAAGCGCCCCGCAGAGATGCTCGCCACCTTCGCCCCGTCCTTCGCCTTCCTCTTCGGATCCGCGGTAGACGTGACCAACACGGGGATGAATGTGGACGTCCGGCGCTATGTGGTGAGCGCGTCTCCCCGGACGGGAGAGCGCGACCTGGAACGGGACTACATCCTCACCACGGGCAACTTCGGCTCAGCGGCCGAACATAGCGTCTTTCAACTCCTTCAAGGGGCACAGTCCGTCTCTGCGGTGAAGCTGATCTTCGAGGCCAACAACCGCGGAATCCCCATCTTCGCTATCGATGCGACGAACGTGGACGTCATCCTTCCTCAACTTACAGTCTCTTCGGCTGTTGTAAACGATGTGCAAAACGCCGTGGCGGCCGGGAAGCGAATCTTGATTCCCCGGGACAACGTGCCACTCTTGGACTGGAACGGCGTGGGCTATATCGTCCTGGATCCCGTAACGGGAGCGGGGGCCTACCTGATCAGTGGAGGTATCTCGGGGGGCGGGACGGCGGAGCCGAGCCAAGCGTTGGATATCCTGCGCGACCTGCTTACTGTCCTCTCCTTTGTCCTAAGCGAATTCAAGACGATCGCCGGGGCTTTGCGGGTTCTCTCCAAAGCAGTGGCAGCGGCAGGGGTATTGGGTAGACTCCTCATTGCCGCGAGTGCCGTGGCGACAGGATATTCGGTGTGGAAGGACACCGGGGTCTTGTGGAAGGGACTCGCGGCCGGAGCCATCGATCTAGGGCTCAGCCTTCTGTCCGGGGCCATCATTGGTGCTGCCGCTGGTATCTTCCTTCCTTTCGGGGCCGGCCTGATCGCGCTTGCGATCACGGTGGTCGTGGTTACGGTGGCGGCGATCTTGGCCGAGCAGGCGATTTTCAGGTTACTCGGCTTTACCTCAGGCTTCCTTTGGCGCTACATTCAGAGGAAGGTTCTTGTTCAGGGAGCGACACGCGAACGAACAACAGAAGGATTTCCTCCCTTCCCCAGGCTGAAACGCGCGTGGGGGGTCGCCTCATGAGGGCTTGGGGTGGGAGAAATGTAGGAGTTTTGAACCCGTGGGCCCACGTGGCACTTTGGCTGTTTTCGGGGCTGGCAGGCCTAACGTTCGCGGTTACTTGTCTCGCGGCCCTAAATGAACTTATCTTCGGAGAACCCGCGCCCAGCGAGGACTACCTGGCCTATCTCGCCGGTTCGGCCCTCCTGCTGGTAGCTCTTCTCCACTACTGGCGAAGGTACTGGTTTCTGGCAAGCGACCTGGAAATGCTCCTGCAGGCAAGAGGGGGAAGGGGGTTTCAGGTGCAACAGCGCTGGCTGAAATCCAGGATCAAGGCCCGCGTGACGGACCTTTGGCTCCTGGCCCGTTTTGATCACCCAATCTTTGACTACTGGCCTGCTACCCAATTTGATCTGCGTATGCGGGATCTCTTGCAGTCGCCGAAGAAGTGGAATTTGCAACCGCATACGTGGAAAAAAAGAGGGGGTTTCCGTCCCTGGTACATGCTTTCCCTGAGCTGTGTCAACCTGTTTCGTCTAGGGGACTTCAGCAGGCTCCCCCAAGTTGACCTCCAGATGACGAAGGAGTGGAGTTCGGAGGCTCTCCCCGCCCAGACCCATGAGCCAGTGCTGGATAACGTCCTCCGAAGTGCAGCCAACACGTTAACGGATCCGGACACAGTCCTCACCGTAGAGATCCGGGAGAAGTGGCTTCGGGTTGAGGTAAGAGGGGGAACATGGTTGGGTACGACCTTCCGGCAGCGCATCTCCCAGGCCCTGGATTTCACTGAGCGTCTCGTACACGGATTGTCTCCCCGCTTCACGCCACTTGATCCGCAGGCCTGGACCATTGATCTGGACGGTGAAGGTTTCCGCGTGAGTCCCACAACCAGTTCGCCCCTCTCGGGTTCGGCACAGTGAGGTCGGTCGTGGCAGCCACGCTGCTCCTGGTCATCCCCCCACTGAGCCAGGCCGGCGCAGTCGATGGCAGCGTCGCCATCCTGGTGGCCAGCCAGCAGGCTGACGGGGGCTGGATGAGCGCCGAGGCTCGACGATCGCACAGGACAATGGGGACCCTGCGTCTCCTCGGTGTGAGACCAATGCCCAATTCAAACTCGGGGTGGGATTTTGAATGAGTTCCCGTTTGATCACGCGAGTGGGTGGATGAGCAGAGCCTTTCGTGACAAGCTCGCGATTGCGTTCGTGGTGGTCGCGCTCGCGACACAGGGCAGCCCGGCCTCTGCCCAGCAAGCGAACATTGACAGTGGATTGGCGTATCTGCGTTCCACCCAGAACGCGGACGGCAGCTGGGGGGGGACGGCGACGTCGCTACATACGGTCTTGCAGAGCACTGCGACTGCTACCCGGAGTTTGCAGCTTCTCGGAGTGACCGATTCTAGCCTGAGCAATGCACTGAGCTTTCTTTCGGCGCAAGCCCCCAACACTGTGGAGGATCTGGCGCAGCAGGTGGAGGTGCTGGCCGCTTCAGGAGCGGATGTCACAACACTGGTGGCTTCCCTCAAGGCAGCGCAGCGCGGGGATGGGGGCTGGGGGATCGACCTGGAACAGGCGTTTCCCAGTGCGGTGGTGGATACCCTGGCCGCGGTGCGGGCCCTGA
>JBHHYG010000420.1:0-3122 GCA_046757445.1 Acidobacteriota bacterium | reverse complement strand
GGAGCACAATGGTTACCAGCCCACGAAAAAAGTGGCTCAAACGCGCTGCGCTCGCGCTGCTTGCGCTGGCCGCATTCTATCTCGTCGGCGTCAATATCTTTCTCAATAGCGACGCTGCATTCGAGCTGATCAACCGCAAACCGGAGAAGCTGTGGGTCCGCTGGGACCGGGGCTGGACGATCGTGCCGGGCGTGGTGACGGTGCAGGGCCTGGAGATTCGCGGACAGGATCGGAAATTCCAGTGGTATGCGCAGGTCGACGAGATCAGAGCGTGGGTCGCGCTGACGGCGTTGGTGCGCACGACATTCGGCACCAACTCGATGCGCGGACACGGGCTCAAGTTCTACATGCGCCAGCGCTTGGCGCCCGACGCGGAGCCGTGGAAAGAGGCCGACCTGACGCCGCCGATCCCGGGGCTATCGAACCCACCGAGACCACCACCCGAGGAGCTTTACCCACCGAGGACGCCCAAGCGCCCGTGGACCATCGAGCTCAACGACGCGCTTATTACCGGCGTACGTGAGATCTGGATCGAGCGCCTGCGCTTCGAGGGTGAAGGGCAAGTTCAGGGCAGCATGACCCATGTGGTCAAGGGCACGGTCGAGGTGCCCGCGGCCTCGGTGACGCTCGCGGCAGGGGACGTGCGCGTGGGCACCGAACCTGCCATCGAGGACGTCGAGCTCAGCGCGCACGTCACGCTCGAGCGCTTCCACCCGAAGAAGGAAAAGGGCCTCGAGGTCTTGCGTTTCACTTCGGGCTCGGTACGAATCGCCGGCGGGCTCGACAACCTCGACTTGCTGAAGGCCTTCTTCCGTCAAGCGCCGTGGCTGCGGATCGATGGAACAGGGCGGCTCAACGCTGACTTTCGCCTGGATAAGGGCATGCTCGCACCCGGTACGCGAATCATCGTTGATACCGCCGACATGACCACCAACCTATTCGATTACACGCTCGACGCCAAGGGAAAGGGCCGGGTCGAGGGCCGGGTCGAGGTCGACGACCAGAAGCCCGTCGCCCGGTTAGCGCTGACACTGGATAATTTTTCGGTCTCGCCGCCAGGCACTGGCAAGCTGCTTATCCGCGGACGCGGATTGCAGATTGGTGGCGAAAGCGCCGAGCTCGACCTGCGTGATCCGTTCAGGGACCTGGCCCTGGTGGTCGACATGCCCGCTGTGGAGATCGCCGATCTGACGGTGCTTAACAATTTTATTCCTAAGAAAACCGGTATAGCGGTGCGTGCCGGCAGCGGGCGTTTGCGCACCCATTTTCGTGGCTCCCCGCAAACGCGCGTGGGACAGGGTGAGTTCGAGGTCGTGGGGCAAGGCGTGGTGACACAGCTCGACGATATCACGATCAAAGGCGATATGAAGCTCAGTGCCGGCCTCGAGTACGGGTCGCTCAAGGACGACAAGGGGCTGCGGCTGTTCCCCGATGAAAACCTGCCGCTCGAGGTAACCAACGTGGGGCTGGAGCTAAGTTCGGCCGAGATGCGTGAACGCAAGCGCACGGTCGCGCGCAATGTCGAGCTCGCGCTTGAGACCGCGTTCGGCCACTCCACACTGGACGTGAAAAAAGCGCTCGGGCTCTTGCACCTCACCGCCGGATCGGTGCGCGTAAAGGGCACGGTTCCGAATCTAAGCTATTTTAACCGCTATGTCCCGCAGAAGACGGGCTTGCGCATCGGTACGGGGGCGGGGCAACTTCAGGGCCGATTCACGACCGCCGCAGGACAGCCTCACGCCACGGGCAGCTTTGCGTTAAAAGGCCCGTCGGTGGCCGCCCGGTTCGGTGATCTCGCCGTTGCCGGCGAGCTGAATCTGGATACGGACCTTAGCATCAGTTTGCCACAAGCCGGCAACAAGGGTCTGATCGTGTTTGAGGATAAATCAAGCCGGTTGGAAATCTTGAAGGCGAGGGTCACGCTAGCTGGCGGAGAGATAAAAGCTCGCAAGCAAGCCATCGCCAACGAAGTCGCACTCCAGTTCACTTCGACATTCGGCCCACATGTGCTGGACAAGGAAGACACAAACGCGCTGTTGCGCGCCATGGCCGGTTCCGCGCGCATCGCCGGAAATATTCCGGACCTACGTTATTTCAGCGATCAAATTCCAAAAAACACCGGCTTGCGCGTCCGGGGCGGCGCGGCCCGGTTCGAAACGGAGTTTGCCACCGCCAGCGGGCAGTCGAGCACCGAAGGCAGCCTGGCGCTCGCAGGCAAGAATATCCGCGCAGCGTTCCGAGAAGTCGCCATTTCGGGAGACATCAAGCTTGCCACCAACGTTGCCTACGGAGCGGGCGAGACCGGTGTGGTCGTGTCGAAAGACGGGCCGTTGGCCATACCGAAATTATCTTTCGACCTGAGTAAAGGCGAGTTGCTCCTGGGCGATGGCAAGGTCGTACAGAATCTTGAAGTAGCGCTCGACTCGACCTTCGACCGCCTGGTGCTGCAGGAGCAGACGGGGCGTGATGGCTTGCGCGCGGTGTCCGGCTCCGTCCGGGTGAGCGGGCAGTTCCCCGGGCTGCAGTTCTTGAAGACGTACTTCCGCAAGGCGCCATGGCTCGATATCAACGGCGCCGGCCAGCTCGATGCCGACCTGCGGGTACGCAAGGGAGTGCTTGCACCCGGCAGCCGCCTCACCGTCAACGCCAACGCGCTCCGCGCGGACTTCCTCGATTACAGCGTCAAAGGCGCGGGCAGGGTGCGCGGCCGTGTTGCCCGCAAGGGAAACAACTCCTTCTCGGAGGTGACCGTAAGCCTGGATGACTTCCAGCAAGCGCACGCGGATTTCGACCAGCCCTACATCTTCGGTACCGGCTTCTCCGTAACGGGAGTCTCCACCGAGCTCGACTTGACCGATCCGTTCACTGACCTCAAGGTTGCGCTCGATCTGCCTGAATCGGATCTTCCTCACTTTGGGGTCTACAACGCCTATGTTCCGCCGGACTCGTGCATTTTTATCCATCAGGGCAGCGGTCGCCTGCGCAGCCATTTCGATTTCGACGCGAAGACCGAGTCGGCCAGCGGTGCGATCGTGTTAAATGCTGGCAGAGTGATCGTGCAATTCTCCAACATGACGATGGCGGGCGATCTGAAGGTACATGCGCGCCTGAAGAATGGGGAT
>JBHHYG010000419.1:0-3131 GCA_046757445.1 Acidobacteriota bacterium | reverse complement strand
GCCGGTGGACGCCACTGAGCTCGATCGCGACCTCCTCGAGCTGTCGGCGCAGGAACTGCGCTGCGTTTGTGACCCCGACCAGTTCGAGTTCGAGACCACCGACGACCTGGTGCCGCTAGAGGGGATTATCGGCCAGCAACGGGCAGTCAGCGCCATAGAGTTCGGCATCGACATCGGCAGCCCGGGCTTCAATGTCTTCGTCGCCGGTCTGTCGGGGACCGGCAAGAGCAGCATCGTTCGCCGCCTGCTCAAGCGAATCGCCGCCGACCGACCGGTTCCGGACGACTGGTTCTACGTTCACAATTTCGATGATCCGGATACGCCACAGGCGTTAGCACTACCGGCTGGCATGGGTCATACGTTCCGTGACGACATGCAGGAGTTGATCGGGGCCCTCCAGGAGCAGGTGCCGAAAGCCTTCGAGGGCAAGGAGTACGAGGAACAGCGGCGACGCACTGCCGAGCGCCATCAGGAGCGCAAGCAGGAATTGATGGAAGAGCTAGAGGGTCTGGCAAGGAAACGCGGCTTCGAGCTCAAGAGCACGCCGATGGGCTTCCGCACGATACCGATCCGTGAGGGCAAGGCGCTCACCCAAGAAGAGTACGAGGAGATGATCGAGGCCGATCGCAAGAAACTCGACGAGCAGATGGAGGAGCTTGAAGCTGAGGTTCGCAACGTCATGGCCGAGGTCAAGAAGGTCGATCAGGCGATGAAGGGAGAGATCAAAGAGCTGAACCAGCAAGTGGCCATGAATGTGCTCGGTACCCTCATGTTGCACCTCAAGCAGCGCTATCGGGATCACGAGCAAGTCATCCAGCACCTTGACAAGGCGCAAAAGGACATCGTCGATAACATCGAGCACTTCAGGGAGCGGGAAGAGCCAGCGATGCCGATCCCGGGCCTGCACCTTCCACGTCAAGAGCCGGATCTCGCCCGCTACAAAGTCAACGTCGTGGTCGACAACTCTCATGCCGAAGGCGCGCCTGTGGTGTTCGAGAGCAATCCCACCTTCACCAACCTGGTCGGTCGTATCGAGAGACGGGCGCAGTTCGGTGCGTTGTTTACCGACTTCACCATGATCCGAGCCGGTTCCCTGGCCAAGGCGAACGGTGGCTTCCTGGTCCTCAACGTCGAAGATGTACTGCGTAACCCGTTCGTCTACGAGGCTCTCAAGCGCGCCATGAGAGACCGCGAAGTTCGCATCGAGGATCTCTCTGAGCGCTATGGTGTCTTTGCTACCCAGACCCTGCGGCCGGAGCCGATCCCCCTGAAGGCCAAGGTTTGCCTGATGGGTAATCCGATCTGGTACCAGATGCTGTTCGCCTACGACGAGGATTTTGCCAAGATCTTCAAGGTCAAGGCCGACTTCGACTATCAAACCGACCGTGATCAGCCTCGCGTTCTCCAGCTCGCTGCCTTCATCGCTCGCATTGTCGAGGAAGAAGACCTGCCACCAGTACATCGGACCGCGGTGGCGGCAATCGTCGACCATGCATCGCGGCTTGTCGAGGACAAGGAGAAGCTATCGTTGCGCTTCTCAGAGCTCACGGACCTGGTGCGTGAGGCATCCTATTGGACCAAGGTGGATGGAGACGATACGGTGGTCGCCAAGCACGTTTTGCGTGCGGTTGAGGAAGCAGAGTTTCGCGCCAGTCTGGTGAAGGAACGGGTACAGGAGCTGATCCAGCGCGATGTGTTGATGATCGACACCGAGGGAGAGACGGTCGGGCAGGTCAATGGCTTGGCTGTGCACATACTTGGCCACTACATGTTCGGCCGACCTTCACGCATCACTGGCAACGTCCATCTCGGTCGCGACGGCGTTGTCAATATCGAGCGGCGTGCACACTTGTCCCACAGCACCCATGACAAAGGGGTGATGATTCTCTCCGGATTTCTCGGTCAGCGTTTTGCCCAGGACAAGCCGATGTCGTTATCGGCAAGCCTCACTTTCGAGCAATCGTACGGTGAGATTGCTGGCGACTCGGCTTCCAGCAGCGAGCTGTATTGCTTGCTCTCGGCACTCTCGGGTGTGCCTCTGCAACAAGGGATCGCGGTGACCGGATCGGTCAACCAGAAGGGTGAGATACAGGCCATCGGCGGTGTCGACTACAAGATCGAAGGCTTCTTCGATATCTGCCGGGCGCGCGGGCTGAATGGTCGACAAGGGGTGATCATTCCACGGGCCAACGTTCAGCATCTGATGTTGCGACGAGCAGTGGTCGAAGCGGTTGCGGAAGGCACGTTTCATGTTTGGGCGGTTGAGCACGTCGACCAGGGAATCGGGATTCTCACCGGTACTCCGGCCGGCGAGATACAAGAGGACGGGAACTGGACTCCTGGCTCGATCAACGCGCTCGTCGACAAGCGCTTGGAGGACCTTGGTACCAAGCTGCAGCAATGGGGACGTGACGGTACGCCGGCGCATGCCGAGCTGGTGAGCCCCAGGGTTGGCGAGGGCCCTCCGGCGCCACCGCAACCTCCCGGTAGGCCCGACCAATAACCCGCAAGGCGTACGAGTTCAACGTCGCCAGCTTCGTGCAGATCACCGGTGACGGCGCCGTCCTGCAACTGGTGTACCTATGGCACGGCCGCAAGGTGCGGGTGTGGAAGGGTGACCTGCCGAGCCCCGCCGAACTGCGCCGCGTGGTCAATGCTGCCACCTCCGGCTGACGGACCCTGCCGACCGGGCTGAAGACGATCGAGCGCTGTTGCGCGGGTTGTGACTTTACAGTATAAAGTACTTCACACTTACTCAACGAGTGGGTTCAGCGTGCGGCCCGGCGACGGCCGCTACCCGCCGCCACAACACGCCCGTGCGGCGGGCGCGTTGAGATCGGAGCGGTTCGATGAGCGCTTCGCGCTTGATGGGCATCCTTTTCATCTTCTGTTGCAGCGCCCTGGCGTGGTTCGTGCTCGGCGTCTCGTTGGCGCACCGCACCGGCGCCTACGACAGCCGGCTGCAACGTGAGGTCACGATGCTGTGGGGTGGACGGCACGTGCAGGTCGCGCCGCAGGCGTGGATCCGGGTGATCGACCACCGCACGGAAACGATCGAGGAAAACAACGAGGTCGGCGCGACGGTGACCCGCCACGTCAGCAAGGAGGTGGAGAGCTGGCAGCCGATCCCC